>JASJDD010000002.1 GCA_030065735.1 Crocosphaera sp. | reverse complement strand
GGTTATGCTGTCGCACGTTGATATACTGGTCAAAATTCATCCCCACCTAAAATGTGAATGTTCCTGATAGTATTTTTAGGTGGGGACTTCTTTTGACATTTTTGTTAAAATTTTTCACCACTGAGAATAAAAATCGGATCAACCGCGGCCAAGGTTTGAGAGATACCTATGGTTTCGAGACGGTTAACCCCCCCTTGAACTACCTCTATATTCCGCGCTTGTAGGGCTGATAAGCCCTCTGAAATGAGATAAAGGTTTTCTAAGTTAGAAGCAGTGGCTACTAGCCGTCCTTCGGGCTTTAATCGTTGCCAAACTTCTGTTAAGATGTCCTTGATCGGTCGTCCTCCTTCCAGACAAACGCGATCGGGTAACGGTTCGAGTTCGTTGAGACAGTTGGGAGCTTGCCCTTCAAAAATCTTTACATTTTGCACCCCAAAGCGATCGCAGTTCCGACGAATGAGATTGACCACTTCTTCATCTCGTTCAACAGCAATAATCTGACTCTCAGGACATAATAGGCCAACTTCTACGGGTATGGTTCCAGTTCCTGCACCAATATCCCACACCACTGAGTCTTGTTTCAATCTTAAGGCAGAAATGAGCAGTAAACGTACTTCTCGTTTACTGAGGGGAATACCTGGTAAACGGTCAAACAGATCGTCAGGAATACCAGGAGTTTTATAAGGCCAAAGCATAATTATACAACCTTTTGGTAGTTAAATAAAGTAACAATTTGTAGCCATATCTGGAATCTTTTTTTGGGCTATTTAATATTGTAGAACGTGGATTGTCATAAATTACATTGAGTATTAATAATGAACACTGAAGAACTATGTCATGAATTTAAAAATTTCAATAATATTAGTAAGAATTTGATGCACTGTCAGAGTATTGACGAAGTTGTTACGATGGCATTGGCTGAAGTTCGCAAACAGTTAAAAGTTTAAGTAGCTTCTTTGTTTTTGTTTTCTAAAGATGGCATAATTAAATGAATAGGAATTGATGGGATTGATAAAGATGGAAAGAAAATCGATAATGAATTGACAATTTAGAAATTTCTTAATAAAGAATGGATCAGAAACAATAAGCTTAAATCCTTTGTTTGTCTTCCTTTAATTGTCCAAGATAAATGTGTTAGAACTATAGCGTTTCTTGGACTCATGAGGTACACCTTACTCCTGCCTCCTGCCTCCTGCCTCCTGCCTCAAAAGGATAACCTATGTACTTCACAAGTATGAGAACTGCTATATATCTGTTTATACAAAATATAACCACATATTTTACTCTATGGTTTCCAACAACGAAGAAACAGAAGGCAATAACACCACTACATGGGGAACCGGACGGGGAATATAGCCTACCAAAGACTCCCCTTTATAAGCTAAAGAGGTACTCGCCCCCGAATCTAACATAACCGCATCTCTAAACCCTAATTGCTGTAGAATCTGTCCTAATTTTATGGAATCAACGGGGTTTTTTGATACGCCAATCATAGGTTGTCCTGAGCGGTGAATTCCCCAAAACGCACGATGTCGAGGCACATGAAAATCAAATAAATTACCAAAACTTTCATAAGGTTGGGCCAGAGAATCTTTCACTAACCAAGCTGCTCCCACAAAGGTATCTGTGATAAATTCACCGTCATGAGATTCCGCAGCAACCCCTTGCCAACTGTTATGAATTGCTGTATCAAAAGGGACAAACTTAACCCATTTATCGCTAATTAAAACTAACGGTCTACCATTCAATCTCGGATTTTCACTCTTATTCCCTGGAATAAATTCTCCCCCTTGACTCATCACGGGTCCAATCATCACATTAGAGTCTAGATATTTTAAGGAGAAAAATGCCCCATCAACTGCAGCAACCGCCTCAGTTTCTGCAATAATTTCTGGAATTTGATAACGACTATCCGCATGAATGGTACTGGGTTTACCACCGTTAATAATAATCACTTTTACTCCGTTAATCTTATGTTCTCTTTTGCTAATATTGGCTGTAAAATTAAAGCCATCGTCTAAATATTTTCCAGGATAACCGCCCCAAGCGTTCGGAGAAACCACTTGTAATTGTGATTGACCAAAGCGACCAATACTTAATAAATCAGGGGATTCTTTAACAAATATTTCTTCTTCATTATCCATCGATAACGCTATTTTATAACCAGCAGCCATCGCCCACTGTTTGACCCTCGCATCGTGTTTTCCTTCGGGATAGGTAAAATACTCAATAGGAATGCCTAATTTTTCTTCAAGAATTTCTTTGGAGATCATCACTTCTTGAAATAACTCATCGTCGGATAATTCTCTTAAATCTCTAGGATGACTAATCGTATGAGAAGCAATAGTAATTAAGGGGTCATTGGCTAGTTTTTGTAATTGTTCCCAGGTTAAACTAGAACGGGCTGTTTTTCCGTCCATTTTTTTCACATATACTGAGAAAACAGCAGGGTAATTATACTTTTTCAATAGGGGATAAACATAGTCGTAATGTCCTCCATAACCATCATCAAAACTCAATAAAATTGGTTTATCAGGTAGAGAAATTCCTTTTTGTAAATGTTCTAATAACAAGTCAAGACTAATGGGGGTTAAACCCTGTTCTTGAATGTATTTAAAATGATTTTCTAATTCTTCGGGGGTGACATCAAAAAAGACTTCTTTTTTGGGCAGAATATCATGATACATAAAAATAGGAACTTTAGCTGCTCTGGCACTTTCATGGATATAGGGAAAGGCTTTAGAAACAGCTTGGTTAGCATTTTTTGCTGCTTTCCATAACTCAGGAAATGTCGTTGGCGAGATAATTATTTGTTTTTTACTCTTAGAATTTCCAACAGAAATAACCCCACTCAAGCAGTCTTGTAAATTTAAAGAATTATCAGTAAAAAGCGTTCCAGTTGTTTGAGTAAAATGGTTAATGCTTCGTCCTAATTCTGAGGAATGATTAGAGGAGTCAAAAGCAGAAAATTGACAATTTTTTTCTTGCTCAAGTTTAGTGGATATGAGTCTATTATTTTTAGCTAAATTATCTTGGTAAATTAAGAGGTGCAAGATATGGGTTAGCAAGATTCTCCTCTTTTCTTTACATCAAAACACAAAACTTAATATAAATTAATATCAAGGTTAAATAACTTGATGGAATGTAGCAATATCGCCACACTGACATATCATTTAATTGCTGTTTGCCAAGTTTTTTAATAAAGATTTAAGATTTTGTGACATTATGCCCTGGACAAACAAAAAGAACTTATTGTAAAAGAATAGCAAGTATAACTAATCGGAGTCTCAGATTAGTTTAGCTGTATTAATTGGGAGATGGCCACTGTGTCTAATTTATTTCGTTCCCTACTGTTAAGCGTCTTACTCAGTTTCGTTACCCCTGTGTTATTTCTAGGGGGAATTTTAGGAGCATTACTCGCCGTCAGTTACATTCCAGGAATTGCTGTCTTAGGTGAAATTGGACAAGAACTGATTTTATCGTTTCTTTCGACGTTTGGGGAAGGATATCCCCTACAAGGAATGTTAACCATTGGGGTAACTTGTGGAATGGTTGGCGGTTTATTTGATATTTTCAATTTTTATTTGTATCAAGGTGTCCGTAGTCAATAGAACAAAAAAGAGGACAATCATAATTGTCCTCAGAAGATTGTAATAAGATTTTGTTAAAATTCCCTAACAACAGGCTTATTATCAATAATTTCACCTACTAACACTACATCTGTCACCCCAACGAATAAGCCATTTTCTAGTACCCCAGGAATATTATTAATGGTTTGTTCTAAGGTAGCCGGGTCATCGATGCTGTCAAATTTAACGTCAATGACCAAATTACCTTGATCTGTCACCACCGGACCGGCTTTTTTGACTCCCATCCGTAATTCTGGTTTCCCTCCCAATTGTGCCAACTTACGCATCACAGGAACAACGGCTTTGGGGATGACTTCAACCGGCAGAAGGAAAGTTGAACCCAACTTATCCACCAGTTTACCCCCATCAACCACCACAATAAACTTTTGGGCTAAACTATCCACAATTTTCTCTTGGGTATGGGCTGCACCACCCCCCTTAATTAAATTCTTTTGAGGATCAACCTCATCAGCCCCATCAATAGCGATGTCGATGCGCTCGACCACATCTAGAGTGCTTAAAGGGATATTATACTTTCTCGCCAAGACTTCTGCTTGAAACGATGTGGTAACACCGACAATATTCTTTAAGTCTCCCGATTGTAACCGTTCACCGATATATTGTATGGCATAGGCAGTGGTTGAGCCTGTCCCTAAACCCACAATAGAATCTGATTTGACACGGGCCGCAGCAGCTTTACCCACCTCTTGTTTCATCATCACAACCGGATCTGACATAGACGATCTCCTAAAATAGTTAATGGTTTGGTGTTATTTTATACAGTTTTGAGAATCAAGAATAGGGCTTAATACGGTTTAATAATGACTACCAGACTTACGATGATGAATAGCGGTTACGCCATCTTGTAAAACTTGTCCTTTGGTGACGATCGCATAAATGAGCCAATGATCTCCACATTCCATGCGATCGCCGACTTGACACTCTAAATAAGCCAACGCATCCTGCAAAAGAGGTGAACCATTATCAGCCACCTCGGTTTTCACCCCTTCAAACCGATCTTCCCCAGGAGAAAACGGCTTAACAAAATGCTTCATCAAAGCAATATGCTCTCCTTCTCTGAGAATATTCAACACAAAGGAACTACCCTTATGTAACAAAGATTCGATCGCCCGTTCTTTAGCCACCGCTACCGTAAATCCAGGAGGGTTAAACGTCGCTTGAGAGATCCAAGAGGCCAACATCGCCCCACTTAACTCTTCCTGTTGACAGGTAACAATGGACAATGACCCCACAATACGTCCTAACGCCTGTTGCAGCCGATCTGTTTGGGACTGATTCACCGAATTCTTCGGTTGACGGCGTTTTTGGGCTTTTTTCACCCGTTGGGCAAAGTCTGTTCCTGCTTCTTCACAGGTTTTTAACGTTGCCTGAGTGGGGGTAAATTTCACTCTGATAGGGTCGAAACCGAATTGATAACCTCCATCCCGAAATTTGCTTTCTAAGAGGTCTATGGCTTCTCCACTCCAGCCATAGGAGCCAAATACGCCCGCCAGTTTCGATTTATCTGCATTGGCTAAGGTGATCCCTAACGCGGTTTGAATCTGAGTGGGGGCGTGGCCGCCCAAAGTAGGGGACCCAAAAATAAACCCAGAACAGTTATTAATGGCTTCTTTGATGTCCTCCGGTTTGGCGACTTCTGCATTGATCGATTCAACCCTAACCGCGGCTTTCGTAATACCACTGGCGATCGCTTGGGCTAAGGTGGCGGTATTGCCGTAAGCAGAGGCGTAAATGAGGGCGACGCTTAAGGTTTTGTCTTTTTGCGCCTCTAACCACTGCTGATAGGAAGTGGTTAACTCTTTTAACCCATAACGCACTAAAGGCCCGTGGCCGGTTCCGTAAATTTTAGCGGGTTTACGGCTTAATTTTTCCAGGGCGGTGTTAATTTGTTTGGCATAAGGGGCGATTAAACAATCAAAATAATAGCGTCGATCTTCGGCGTAAACTTTCCACCCTTCATCAAAAATTTGATCACCACAAACATGGGCCCCAAATAATTTATCGCTGTAGAGGATTGCTGTTTTGGGGTCATAAGTACAGAGTTGTGCCGGATAACGGGGGTTCGGAGTAGGAATAAATTCGAGTTGATGTCCTTTGCCTAAGTCTAGGATATCTTCCCCTTTAACCACTTTTATTTGGGAGGGAAATTCAGGTAATAAAATATTAGGTAACAGTAAAGCCCCAGGATTAGAACAAACGATGGTCATTTGAGGGGCAATTTTCAGTAAAGCCTTGATGGTTTCCCCTCGGTTGGGGTTAATATGACCCAAAATCAAATAATCGATGGTGGTGGGATCAATGCGTTCTTTTAGGGATGTTAAAAAGATGTCCCTAAAGGATTCTCCAGGGGGATCAATTAAGGCAATTTTCTCCCCTTGAATAAGATAAGAATTAGCGGTGGTTCCCCGTTTTAATCCGTATTCGATTTCAAATTTTAATCGCTCCCATGTCCGCGATCGCATAGCAATGGTATCAGAAGCAATGGGATAAACTTGTACATCTCTGGGTTGATTCATAAGGTTTTTTTGGGGTAATTTAATTGAATTGGCTCAAGCTTTCAACGGTATAGGTTATTTCCTCATCTGCTAGGATTTTTTGATAGTCAATCGCCACACGAGTCGGATAACCAAAGTTAGCATCATAAGTAATTAAAATTTCATCGGCATTGCGGTTGATAGCATCTTCGATAATATTAAAAAGTTCCTCAATGGTTTTGGGAAATGTTAAATCGGTGATGAGTTGATTATTGTTTAAATGAACCACTTGAGCAATTTTATCATTTTTAACGAAAACTTTGAGAGGGGTATTACTCGGAGGAGGACAAAAACATTGTTGTTGATAGATATATTGGTAATTTTTTATCTGTTGCGATCGCCATAATTGATGATTTTCTTTTAATTCTTCTATTAAGGGAGAATTCCTCTCACCGTTAGCAGACATAGGCATAAGATTCACCAACATTACCATTAATAATCCTATTACTAAGAAAGTCAAAAATTGTAAAATTTTCATCTCTTTTAGCCTCAATTTTTTTGTCTCTTAAACAAATACAGACGCACTATAGCACGTCTGTTAATCAATGAATAATTTATGATTAAGAACTAATTAATCTCTTTTATTTCGAGTCTTTTTTCGGACTCATTAACATCATCATGTTACGGCCTTCTCGTTTTGGGGCTTGTTGAATTTCTGCTAATTCTTTTAAATCAGCGGCCATGCGACTGAGTAAATCTTGGGCTAAATTGGCGTGTTGTATTTCTCGCCCTCGAAAAGTAATCGTCGCTTTCACTTTATCCCCTGACTTGAGGAAGCGTCTTGCCTGATTGACTCGAACTTGATAATCATGCTCATCAATCTTATAGCGCATTTTTACTTCCTTAACATCAGCTGTATGTTGTTTTTTCTTAGCTTCTCTCGCTTTTTTCTCCTGTTCAAATTTATATTTACCGTAATCCATAATTCGGCAAACAGGAGGTTTAGCCGTTTCACTCACTAACACCAGGTCTAATTCTCGTTCCTGGGCAACAGTTAAGGCTTCTTCAGGGGTAATAATCCCTAATTGCGAACCATCACTATCGATGACTCGAATTTCGGGGAAGCGGATTCTTTCGTTGATTTTGGGGAGATCGCGTTGTGTGCGTCTTTTATCTATCACAGGCGTTTGTTAATGTTTTTCAATATGATTGATGAACTTTAGTAGTCAATTAAGGCTCTAATAGCAGCCTGTTTTATTGTAATCATTTTCTACTAAGTTCTGGTTGTATTTTTATTTACTTTATTGTTAGGTTTGGGTAGTCTATCGTTGAAGATAATTCTCACCCTATTTACTCCCTAGTCTAATCCTTCTGTGAGCTATCGTAAAATAAAAAGGTGTAAAGATTTATGACAGGATCATTAAGTGAGTCAGCAACCACCTTGGGAGAAGCGCATCGGACGGCAAAGACAATGGATTTGGCGAGGTTGGCCAATTCGTTACACTTTTTTACCTAGGGAAACCGAACAAGATAAGGAAACAAAACCCCCTTTAATGTTAGTACATGGGTTTGGGGCTGCGGTGGAACATTGGCGGCACAATATACCCACCCTACAGCAACAATATCGAGTCTATGCTTTAGATTTATTGGGGTTTGGTCAATCCTACAAAGCAGCAACCGATTACACCGTGTATCTTTGGGCTGAACAAGTTTATGATTTTTGGCGAACGTTTATTGGTAAACCTGTTATTTTGGTGGGCAATTCTATTGGGTCTTTAGTTTGTTTAACTGCAGCGTTTAAATATCCTGAAATGGTGGCAGGGTTAGTGATGTTAAGTTTACCGGATGTTTCTCTGAGACAGGAGACAATTCCCAAAGGATTACGACCTATTGTTAATACCATTGAGAGCTTTTTTTCTCCTCCTTGGTTATTAAAAACACTATTTCATATTATTCGTCGTCCTGCGGTTATTCGTCCTTGGGTTGGGATTGCTTATTATGATAAATCAGCTATTACTGATGAATTAGTAGATATGATTACCATTCCTCCTCAAGATAAGGGGGCTGCTAGAACATTTTGTTTATTATTTGAGGGATTAAGACAACCTAATTATTCCCCTCCTGTTAAGTCTATTTTACCAAAATTAACCATCCCCATATTGTTAGTTTGGGGTCGTCAAGATAGAATGATTCCTGTTACGTTAGCTTCGATATTTTCTAAGTTGAATCCCAAGATAATTTTAAAGGAATTAGATCATGCTGGTCATTGTCCTCATGATGAATGTCCTGAGCGGTTTAATCCTATTTTATTAGATTGGCTAAAAACAGTGAACAGTTAGCAGTGACCAGTTATCAGTTTACAGTTTTAACCAACTAAAAATATCACCGACGGTTAATTGTAGTTCAGCTAAAAAATTAGGGACAGGTAAATTATCTTCTAACTCTTCTAATAATAAGGGTTGTTGTTGAGGAAAAAAGACAAGAATTGATTGGGTTTCAGGATCAATTAACCAACCTAACTCAGTTCCATAATTGAGACAATGTAAAATATTGCCTGTTACTTTAACATAATTTTGATTAGGCGATAAAACTTCAATTGTCCAGTCAGGATGAGTTAAACAACTATTAGCAATATCGCCATTTTCCTCACGGGGAATTCTATTCCATTGTAAAACGACCAGGTCAGGAACCAGAGAACGACCGCCAAACGTACAACGAAGTTCAGGCAAAGCAATAGCAATAGAGGATTCAGTTCCTACTTGTTCAATAATACTAACTAATTTACCTTGAATACGACTATGTTTTCCTTGAGACATGGGTTTTTGTCTAATTTTACCGTTAATGTATTCCTGCGCTGGTTTGGTTTCAGGAAGTTGTAAAAATTTATCTAATGTTAAAGGTTTATGTTGGATTTTTACCATGATTTTTACTTAGTTCAAATGATTGTAATCGTTTTAATAGATTCTAGAAAAAAACCCGAATTAACGGGCTTTTTATTTCATTTATTTGAGTTATAATTCTGTAACTAATTCAGTTTAGAGGATACCCAGTTCTAAGATCATAAAACCTCAATTCTCGAATTCCTCGGCTATTCAAGACATATTGACTTGAAATATTTCTGAAGTCGTCTAGCGTGAAGTCTTCTGGTCTTCTTCTGATAAATGGTCGGGGGTTGTCTGAAGAATCAGCATTTAAAAAATTAATAAACTCTTGAGAACCAAGAACTCTGGGACTAATTTCTTGTCGGATTGCTGTTCTTCTTGGCATGGTACTAGGAAACTCTAAAAACCGATTATAATAGTCGACATCTTCCCAAACATTATCCACATTTCCCGCTTCTCTTTGCCGACGAACATAATTGCGAATATCAGCATAGGTTCTGATAGGTCTTTCAGTTCTTTGGGGAATTGGACTATCTTGGGGAGTTGGATTATTAACAGGAACTCGACGACTGAAAATGCGTTCTTCTTGTTCGGTTGTTTGGGGTTGAGTTCTAGGGGTGTTTTGATTACACATATAGGATAAATCGACCGTTTGACCCGCTTGATTTATCATATAACAGAGTGGAATTGCATGAACTATTCCAGAACCAATTAATAGGGTTATAAAGGTTGATAGTCCAGCAACTGAAACAAGTTTTTGCCTTAATGTCATCATACCTCTCACCTCCATTGCTTTCAGAGATTATTTGCGAGAGTTTCTTCTCTACTTTAATCCTACTGATGAAATTAAATTTTTCCTTAACTCTTCTCTCAAGCTGATAAGTAATTTAATATTTATTCTCTGTACTTAACATAATGGCAAAAGAGATAACGTCTCAGTGAAGCAATTGAATAATAAGCTTTGTGGTTATCAGGATAAAATCACACAAAATAAGTTATAGGGGCATAATAATATTATGCCCTGGTGGATAATGTTTAGATTCTTATTGATGTGGAAGTGTAGTAAGAAGATTCATAACGTATCCTGTTATAATTAAGCTAAGTTGCGCTAACTTCTATTTCTTCTGACTTAGATACTTTTGATTGTATCCAAGACGTAACAATATGACTCAGTAAACCAATCGGACCGGCTAATAAACATAAGATAAGAGAATGAACCGTAAAAATGCCTTTTTCTTGTCCTTCTAAATAAATATATCTACCTGTGAATAAATCTAATACAATGAAATGTATCCATCCTGTTAACATAACAGGTTCTTGACTAAAAAGTTGAGCCAAAACTGGTAAAGTAGGGTTAGAAAAGGCTTCAATAGAGTCAGGATCAAGACTACCAGAAAAAAGATAGATATATAACCCCGCTAAAGGAACAAAAGGAAGATAAGAAGACATAATTTTTTGAGTTACTCCCCATTTTGGTAAAATCACCATCAACAACCAGAAGGGTAAGGCATAAATGTTAGCAATGTTGAATAAGAGACTTAACTCAATCATTTTAAATTTTCCTTAAGAAAGTTAAATTTTCACTTTTTCAGTGTAACCCATCTTGGTTAATGGCGTTATCATAAGAGCAAATGAGAAATTTTGTGATCTTATCAATTGTCTTGGTACAGACTTAAATTTTAACCGTTCAATTTTGTTATGTCTTCTAGCTATGTTCCGATGGTAAGTCCAGCCTTACTTTGGTTAATTGCCGGTGCGATTCTCTGTTTTTCTGAAGCCATTTTTCCCGTTGCTTTTGTCGCTTTTATGATGGGAATTAGTGCTATGATAGTAGCAGCGATCGCCTTAGTGATTCCTTCTTTTCCCATACAAGTTATTTTGTGGCTCAGTTTTTCAACAATTTTAATTGTTGGTTCACGGCGTTTTGTTCCTAAGCAAAAAGCACTCAACTCTACAGTAGGTGACGCACAAGAAGGGGAAACCTTAACAGAAATTGCCCCAGGAAAAACAGGAAGAGTTCTATACGAAGGTAATTCCTGGCAAGCAATTTGCGGCGATGAGAAATTATCAATCCTACCTCATCAAAAGGTTTATATAGTAACTAGAAAAGGAAATACTTTAGTGGTATTACCGGAATTTCTAGATAAGGGATAAACTGTAGAATTAATGATGAATTTAACGGCAATGATTAGTTTTCAGGAGCGATTAAAATGAGTCAATTCTTCTTTTTTGTGATCCTCATTTTAGGAGGTTCAACTGTTTTTGGTTCAGTCAAAATTGTTAATGAAAAAAACGAATATTTAGTGGAGAGATTAGGGAGTTATAACAAAAAATTAAGTCCTGGATTAAACTTTATTGTTCCTTTCATTGATCGGGTCGTTTATAAAGAAACGATTCGGGAAAAAGTCATTGATATTCCGCCCCAATCTTGTATTACTAAAGACAATGTTTCTATTACCGTTGATGCCGTAGTTTACTGGCGAATTATGGACATGGAGAAAGCCTATTACAAGGTAGAAAGCCTGCAATCTGCTATGGTTAATCTGGTGTTAACGCAAATTCGCTCAGAAATTGGCAAACTAGAATTAGATCAAACTTTTACAGCCAGAACAGAAATCAACGAGATATTATTGCGAGAATTAGACATAGCAACCGATCCTTGGGGAGTGAAAGTAACGAGGGTAGAATTAAGGGATATTATGCCCTCAAAAGCAGTGCAAGATTCCATGGAATTACAGATGGCTGCGGAACGAAAAAAACGGGCTGCCATTTTAACCTCTGAAGGGCAAAGAGATTCAGCGATTAATTCAGCCCAAGGTAAAGCAGAATCAAAAATTTTAGAAGCAGAAGCTCAGAAAAAAGCCGAAATTTTACGAGCAGAAGCGGAACGTCAACAACAAATTTTAAAAGCAGAAGCGATCGCTAAAGCCATCGATATTTTAACGGAAAAATTGAAAACCGATCCCAACGCCCGCGAAGCCTTACAATTTTTATTAGCTCAAAACTATTTAGATATGGGGGTTAAAATCGGTAGTAGTGACAGCAGCAAAGTCATGTTTATGGATCCGAGAAATATCATGTCCACTTTAGAAGGAGTGCGCTCTGTGGTTGGTTTTCAATCAGATGAATATCAACAATTAACCCAGGAATTGGATAAAATTGATCGTCATTTATCTGAATAATTCAGTTTTAAATAATTCTAACACTTTCTGCCAAGCATCTTGAGCCGCTTCTGAATTATAACTACCCCGTTGATCACAGAAAAAGCCATGCTCTGCTCCTTCATAGCGAAATACTTGATGCGGAATATGATTATCTCGTAAAGTTGTTTCTATCATGTCAACTTGTTCTTGAGGAATACTAGCATCCTCTGTCCCAAAAAAAGCATATAATTTTCCTTTGATATCGGGGGTACATTCCACAGTTGCTTTACCTTCTTCCCCTGGTTTCCAATTAGCAATTCCTGCACCGTAAAATGAAGCCGTTGCTTTAATGTCTGGTAGGGTGGAAACTAAATAAACCACATGACCCCCGAAACAAAAACCAATGGTTCCTACCCCTGTTTTTTTCACTTGAGGTAAAGTATAAAGATAGTCAATGGTTGCTTGAATATCTGATAGTAATTCAGAGGCTTTGGTTTGATTTTTGTACTTTCTACCAATGTCAATTGATTCAGGAGTATAACCAGTTTCAAATCCAGGAGCAAGCCGTTGATAAATGGCAGGGGAAATAGCAACATATCCCTGTTGAGCAAAGCGTCTGCTGACATCTCGAATATGATCATTAACCCCAAAAATTTCTTGAATAACAATCACTGCAGGAAATACACCGTCTTCTTTTGGCATAGCTAAATAACTATCAATATTTAAGCCATTATTCTCGATAAGAACGGCTTCTGTAGTAATGTCTAACTGTGTCATTTTTAGTCTAATTTTTTTTGTTTAGCAACTTCTATTGTACCAAACTGTGATTGATATTGCTTTAGCAAATCGGCTAATTTTTGCTTTTCTTGACGTTCTTTTTCTAGTTCCTGATCTAAAATTTTAATACGTTCTTCAGGAATTTCATACCGTTTTCCTGTAGAGGCATACCAGTATAACCATTCTCGTTCAATCCCTTGGTAAATGCCAAATTCTTTACCTATTCCTAAGTCTAATTCTGGTAACCAAATGACTTCACCTTCCTGTAATTGATAGTCTTCATTATCTAGTTTATAGACTTCTAAACGAGGTTTTCTTTTGCGTAAGGGATTATAAATAACGTAGTATAAAATTCCCATGTCTGCATAAAATTCTTTTTTTTGGGTATATTCTCCTCGTCTTGTTTGTGAGACAATTTCTAAGACGAAGATAGGGATTTTTTTTTCTTCCCATAAGACATAAGATAAGCGTAAATCTTTATCAATAATACGAGGAACTCCAATACTTAAAAATCCATCAGGGACGATAGCCGGTTGATTAGGATCATAATAAATTCCCATATCAACCCCAAAATACCAATCTTGTCTTTCAGCCCAAATTAAAGCTAGAATATCTAGTAAAAGGTGAGGAATTAAGTCTTGTAATTGATTATCCACGGGGGTATCATCAGAGTCAGGTAAATCTTCAGCAGAAGGTAAACAAGCGAGAGGATCATATGGTTCTAACATAGGAAATTAGAAGATAGAAAATAGTCTTATTACTATTGTAATCAAAACCTCAAACAACTAATAATAAGATGGGTAAAATACCCACCTTACTCATGATTGAAGAATCAACCTTATAACAGTTGAGGGATAATTAATCCTAAAGCCAATAAAATTCCACTCAAAAAGTGGAATTTGACCGCAATAAATTTACAATTGCTAACTTGCTCAGGTTGATCATGATTTTTGTTAACATGACTCACCAATTGATAAGCAATAGGAACACTAAGGAACACAAAAGCAGTCCAAAAAGAAAAGATGCGAAATAAAAAGAATATGGTAGTGAAAGCAAAAAATAAAGCAGTTGTTACCGTTAAAACTTGAGAGCCTAATTCGGTTCCCAAACGAACGATAGGAGAACGTTTTCCGGCTGCTAAATCATCTTCTACTTGATGAAAATGGGAACAAAAAAGAATAATCGATGTACTCATTCCGATCAGGGTTCCTGATGCTAAAATCAACCAAGAAAAATGCTGAGTTTGGGAATAATAAGCAGCAGCGATCGCCATTGGACCAAAAGTAAAAAAGCAAATAATTTCTCCTAACCCTTGATAGCCAAAACGAAAGGGAGGACCTTGATAACTATAGCCTAAAGCGCAACAAAGCAGTATAATCATTAAAACTGTTACATTTTGTTGCCACCAAGCGATTAATAAAATCCCTGAAATTCCTAAACTTAAAAAAGCATTTGCCAACCAAAACATTAAGGATTTATTCCCTGTTAAATTGACAACAGAATGGGCTTTATTTTTATCAATTCCAGTCTCAGCGTCAAAGACATCATTGCTAATATTTAGCCAGGCGATGATCAAAATGGCTGAGGTTAGGAAAGTGGCAAAAATTTTGGGGTCAAATCTTCCTGTTTCCCCAAAAGCGGCCGCAGTTCCAACGGTAATTGGTATAATGGCAACACTATACATGGGGGGTTTGATGGCAGCAAGCCATAATTTTCCTTTTGATGGGGGTAAACCTGAGGTTGTGGTCATAAAATGTCTGGTTGGCAATAATCTCTATTAATGAGGATCTGTATGAAATTATATAGAGATTATGTTAAGTAAAATAAAATTTTAAAAATTTTTATCGCAGATTGAGTAGAATAGGCAACATAATAATTTACGTTTTATGGTCAAGCAGCCAGGAGTACATTTCATGACTATTCAAACTCTGGTTCCAAATACGAAGAAACGTTCAACAGTGAATCGCCAACCAGTAATTATCGATTCGGTTGAGCCTCTAGAAGGTCAAGAAGGCACAATTGTGACGATTAAAGGTTCAGGTTTTCCTACTTATGATCCCGAAAGAAATAATTGTGTCGTAATGGCAAGTATGGGAGCTTGTGCAAGGGCATTGCCTGAATCAACGGAAACAGAGCTTAAAGTCCGCATTGGTCCAGTTCCACTGCCGAAAGATGGAATAATTAGAATGTGGCCAGGAAATGGTGGACGGATCTCTGCCGAAAGAGTGTGTGATGGCAACACCACCTTATCGTTTACTGAGGCAGCAGTGTTTCGCAACGCCGCTCCAGAGACATCAACACAGATAAATTTCAGATTAATAAAAGCCTCTGCCAATGCTTATGCAGGATCGTTTCAAGCATATGGTGTGTCTCCGGGTGTTAGTAATATTAATCTAGGTGGCTATGAAAATAGTCCTGTGATTAAAGTAAGCTTTCCAGAAACATTGTCAGTTCCTAGTGGAGCCACTGTTGATGCCTGCATCGTACTCAAAGAACCAACTTTTGCCATCGATATTGCTGGTGAGATTGAATACGGTGAAAAAAATATGGAAGAATGCCTCCGAGCAGTGGCTAAAGGTATTGTCACCAATGCCAATTTTGTCGGTGAACAAGTATATGCAGACGTAGCCAGAAACCAAACAACAGGAGAATTGGAACTCTATGTTACTAAGCCATATCTTTCTGAGGCTATGTTAAATATACACTTTAACTATGAATCGGCTAGATAGCACCTACTTTTTTCCTGATAACCTGTAACAAAATCTACTAACAATTAGTAGGTTTCGAGAGCGGAAATGGCTCGGTGATTCCGCAGGTTTTTCTTCCCAACCAAGTTACTCACAAAGAAGGTGTAATAACTATCGTTGAAGAATATGGAGGTAGCCTATTTACCTCCATCTGTTTTATGAGGAAGGCTAAAATTACAAAATCTAATAATTTTTTTGGCGACCCAACATAATGGCATCCTTAAAAGACATAGTAAAATACTATCGGAGTTACTGGCTAGAATCTTTAGTAAGTATTATGGGAACTAGCTTGTTTGGAATTCTCGATTTACTACTGCCTTATACATTTGGACAGATAATATCAATTCTTTCTGGCAAACCTGTTGATGCACCCATCCAGCAGGCAATAGAAAAAACTGCCTCAATAATAGGAACGCAGGTTAATACTTCTTTTACTTTGTGGATTTTGGTGGGCTTTATTTTCCTGGTCTCGGTAATTAGGGCACCTATTCAACCTTGGATGACAAATTGGTTTCACTGGGCAATCCCACTACAAGCTCGCTGTGAACAATCAGAAAATGTTACGAAGAAAATATTAACATTACCTCTTTCATTTTATGATGAGAACAATCCCGGTAGAATTGCTGGACGTGTATCGAGGGGGATTACCAGTCATACCTGGACCTATCCAGAAATTGCTGGGCAAGTAATTCCTACTCTTGTTAAAGTTTTAGGAATATTTTTGATAATCTTACTTATCGAGCCAGGAATTGCTATTGTTTTCATCTTGTCTTTTATCACTATTTTATTGTTTAGTCTCCGTAAATTAAGAATTCTGATTCGACGCGAAGACTTCTTAGATCGCTACATTGAAAATACAGAAAGTCATACTTCAGAGATTATCACCAATATTAAAACAGTTAAGGCTTTTGCTAAGGAAGCGGATGAGTTTGATAGACAAAGGTTGCGATACCAGAGGGAAAAACGAGTCATCTTAGATCGAGTCCACCGAGGCTATGTACAATTGACCATGTGGCAACATTCGGCCGTACAAGTCAGTTTATTCGTGATCTTTGTGTGGATGTTGAGCTACACTAGGCTTGGACTGGTTTCCCTAGCCCACTTTATTACAGCGATAACTGTTTCGAGCATGGCTTATTCACAGATAGAGCCGTTGAGCAATGTAGCAGAATCCATTGCTCGAAGATATGCTTCTATGATTCGTTTTCACGAGTTTATGCAAGAGCCTTCTGAGATTAATATTGACCAGCCATTGTTGAAGTTTGTTGTCTCGAGCTATCATTTTCAAGGGAAGGTGGAATTTAGAAATGTAACTTTTGGATATAATTTGGAGCGTCGAGTTCTCGAGGATGTCAGTTTTACAATTGAGCCGTGCGAAATGGTGGCACTGGTAGGAAAATCAGGAGCCGGAAAATCTACTTTGATCAAGCTGTTGTTTCGCTATTTTCAGCCTGATGCGGGTGAGATTCTTGTCGATGGTCGCAATATTCAATCTTTATCAAAAAGCGACTATCTTAGGCGGTTATCGATTGTTCACCAAGAAGTCGATGTTTTTAATGGAACGCTTTGGGACAACCTTGTTTATGGTAATCCCAGTGCTACTTTCTCCCAAGTGCAAGAAGCCTGCCGAGTGGCTAAAGTTGATGAATTTATTCCTTTGTTAGCTGATGGTTATCAGACAGTTGTTGGAGAACGTGGAGTGCGTCTCTCAGGTGGGCAAAGGCAAAGGTTGGGGATTGCCAGAGCTTTGCTTTCTCAGCCAGATATATTGGTATTTGATGAAGCAACGTCAAATCTAGACTATGAGTCAGAGAAAGCAATTCAACTGGCCATGCAATCCTTAAGTGGGACACGATCTCTTTTAATAATTGCTCACAGGCTTAGTACAATTTGTCATGCGGATAAAATTGTTGTTCTCCATGAAGGAAGGATTCAAGAAATCGGGAAACACAAAGAACTGCTAGCAAAAAAAGGATTATATTGGCAACTTAATAGTCAACACTTTTGACACTTCCACGGGTAGAAACGCGTGGGATTCTTGCTTCATCAGGTTGGTCTAGCTAATAACTGTTAGCAATTCTTAGCGTAGCAGGGGAAGAATGGTCGCGCTCCTTCTCCCTGGAGCTTCTCCCCTTCCTCTGCTCCCTCTGCTTGACTAAAGGAAAGACCAACAGGTTTTGAGCAGACCCCTGCATAACTATCTTTTAAGTGGTTCAAGGCGTATCAATTGACCATTTTTGTCATCGGTTAAAACATAAAGCAAATCATCGGGTCCAAGCTTAACATCTCTTACTCTTTGGTCGAATGAGATTGATTGTTGTCCCAAGACCTCACCTGAACTATCCAAGTCAATACGACGAACTTCTTTGGTCACTAAACCCCCGGCAAATAAATCTCCCTGCCAATTAGGCAACTCAGTTCCATCATACAAAGCCAAACCTGATGGTGCTATTGATGGAGTCCAGACCACTAAAGGGTCAATCATCCCCGGTCTGCTGCGTTCTCTCGAAATTTCTCCTCCTGAATATTCTTGGCTATGAGTCACCACCGGCCAACCATAATTTTGGCCTCGTTGAATTTTATTGAGTTCATCTCCCCCACGAGAGCCATGTTCTGTTGACCACACCTGACCGGTTGCTTTGTCTATGGTTAATCCCTGAATATTGCGGTGTCCATAGCTCCAAATTTCTGGTTCAGCCTCTTGTGTTCCCACAAAAGGGTTATCCTCTGGAATAGTCCCATCATCTTTCAAACGAATAATTTTCCCCAGGTGGTTCCCCAAGTTTTGTGCTTGCCAACGAATCAGTTTCCCCTCAAATGATAGGGGTGGGTTTCCCCCGTCTCCAATAGTAACCAGCATTGTCTGGTCTTTTAACCAAACAAGACGAGAGCCAAAGTGTTGTACCCCTGATTTGACTGGAGACACTTCAAAAATCACTTCTAACTCTTGTAAAGCTGTTCCATCAAACCTAGCACGGGCAATGCGCGTACGGTTAGCTTCAGGGGTTCCATGAGCATAGGTCAGATAAACTAAGCGATTTTCCTCAAATTGGGGGTGCAAGGAAACCTCCATTAATCCCCCCTGTCCTAAAGCCAAAACTTCTGGAACTCCAGTAATTTCTTTGGCTTCTAATTTCCCATTTTTGACTAAACGAAGTCTCCCTGGTCGTTCTGTAATCAACAGATCCCCATTGGGTAGCCAGTCCATACTCCAAGGATGTTCTAACCCTTTAACTATAGTAACTTGATTGACTTGTTGCTGGAATTGAAATGAAATCTCCTTTTCTTTTGAATTCACAGTTGAATTGTTAGAGAATTTTAATCCTGAAAAACATCCCCCCAATATGACAAACAGAGACACTTTTACCCCAGTGGCTAAATACTTTTTAACGACCATTGAGTGAAGATTGAACATTAGACTATCATGATCAAAAGAGTAGAAGATTTACAGATTACAGAACAAGGATTGATAGTAACTCTCAAAGAATTCGGAAAAGTTAAAGTATTTAAGAGAACTTTTAAACACGGAAGTTGTCGTTATTATGCCAGTTTCCGATATGGGGAATCGAATGTTACCATAGAGCTTTAAAACAATTATGTGGGTTATCTAAATTCCAAGTTAGAAAAACTTCTGCTATTATAACTCATATTTTTTGCTCATTAAGAGCATTTTGTCAACTAGAAATTATGAGAATTCAAGCTACTATAGAGTCTTGGTATTCTTTACGTTCGCTATTTCTCCCCCCTTTTTGTAGGGACTACCCTCGCTATGAAATTCAGCATCCTAATCAGCACTTATAACCGTTTACCCCTACTACGCCGAGCCGTTGAGTCATCGTTAAATCAGACTTATCCCTGTGAAATAGTGGTAGTAGATGATGCTTCATCTGATAAAACCCAAGAATACCTAAAAAGTTTAGGGGATGCCATAGTTTATCATCGTAATCCAATCAATATGGGTCATTCAACTACTGTAAATACTGGAGTAGCCATTGCTAAAGGAGATTGGATTAAGCTAATAGATGATGACGATTACCTTGCTCCTCAATGTTTGGAAACTATGGCAGAGGCAATCACGACTCATCCTCAAGCCGTAATTTGTTCCTGTCAAGCAATTCAAGTTGATCTCCAGGGGAAAATAATTGGTAAAAACAGAAGAAGAACTAGCCAGACTTTTGTTGTTCGCCAAGAAGACATTCATTATAGAATGTTATTGGACATACTGCCTTTTGGAACTCCTGTTCAAGTCATGTTTCAAAAAGATGCTTTTCTTAATTCAGGGGGTTGGGAGTCTGATTTTGATGGAAACTGTGATGATATTATTTCTTGGGTGAAAATTGCTCAATATGGTGATGCTATCTTAGTTGATCGCTATTTATGCTATAGAACTTTATGGTCAGAGGGTTGCCATAAGCATCTCTCATTACAAGAGCGTTGGCAAATGAATATGGCGATTAAGAAGAGAATTTACCCGTTCGTTTCTGCTAAATATCAAGATTTTTTACCTTCTCTATCTATTATTAAAGACTATCTAACAATACATTGGTGCTTGGTCGGCTTGAAAAACGGAAAATTTTTAGAAACTTTTAAGTTGGCTGGTCAGCTAAATTTCTCCCTACAAGCTTGTTTTTTATTCTTAAGCATTTATTGTGCTAAGTTAAATGTTCCTGTTCTTTCAAATCTAGGTTGTAAAACTTGTAAAACTATTGAAAAAGTAACCATTAATCAATAATTAAGTTATTTCAAAATAATAATAAATTAAGAAGCAATGATTCAAAAAATAGTTCAGATAGTCCCTCGGTTACCACCCTATACGGACGGTGTGGGAGATTATGCGCTAATGTTAGCAGAACACTTATTAAAACAACACCATATTAAAACTCATTTTTTAGTTTGTCGGCCAGATATTTATCCTCAAAAAACGATTAACGGATTTTCTATCACAGTTTTACCATCTCTAACAACAGAGGCTTTCCTCTCTGTTTTTCCCTCCGATGCTCAAAATATCATTTTACAATACAGCAACTACCCTTATCTTCAAGGAAAATTAGATATACCCTTTTGGTTACCTCGTGCTTTAGATATGATAATCCAAAAATATCATCTCAAGCTTTTAGTAATGTTTCATGAATTACCAACACTGAAATGGAAAAAATTAAGATTATTCCATCCTCTCCAATGTCAAGTATCCCGATATTTAGCTCGTATAGCCCATTATCTTGTTACTAATAATAGTCAGTTTCAAAAAATTATTAACAATTGGTCAAAAAAATCCGTTGACTGCCTTCCTAATTTCTCAACTATCGGTGAGTCCGAGAAATTAATAAATCTTCAAAAAAGAAAAAATCAGATAGTTATTTTTGGCACTACATCTCGCTGTAAAATTTACCAGAATGCGTTACCAAAATTATTAAAAATCTGCAAAATTCTAGATATTCAAACTATTTATGATATTGGTAAATCTTTAGAGCTTAAACAACAATATAATTTCAGAGATGTTAATTTAGTAGAAATGGGTTTTCAACCCTCTGAAGTGATTCAGGAAATTTTACTAAATTCAAAATATGGTTGTTTAGATTACAGTCATTTTCCTAAAAATTTAGCCAAATCAACTGTTTTTGCTGCTTTTTCTGCTCACGGATTAGTTCCTTTTTTAACTGAAAATAATTATTCTCAGTCAGATGGATTACAACTTAATCAACACTATCTTGTTTTAGATGAGCAATTTGATGATCTCGAAAAGAGTAAATTAGAGTCGGTCGCCAACAATGCTCATCAATGGTATCTTAACCATACATTAGCCAAAAATACGAAGGTTTTTGCTTCCTATTTTCATTGAAAATAGAAGAAATTTTAGCCTAATGTCAAAAGATAATTTTTGACTTGTGCAGCGAGTAATAATCCAGATTCTTGATTAAACAAATTACCAAAAAAACCAGGAATATTTGTAATCTCAATTTCTTCCTTAGTAACTTTCTGCCAACCAAGGGGAAAACCAAAGTGCCAGTCTAATATTTGAACTTCTGCTCGAAAAAGTTTGACTTTCCCTGAATATAGTTGAGGACAATAGCAATTTGCAGCAATTTCATTGGCTTGTTGAGCAAGGGCATATCGATGTTCGTATGGCATCATCGGTTTAGTCATTTGATTAGCATCAGAGGAATTTTTCGGATTTTCAGAAACTACATTTTTCTCTGTCTCTTGATTTTTAGTGATTGAGGAAGATTGTCTCTGTTTTGCTAGTTTTTGCCAAACTTTATTGGGTAAAGCTCTTACTTTATCCCAACCACCGTGATAATAGTAGTTTTTCCTGAGCCAAAATAGTCCAAGTTGCAGTTTGATTTTAAGTTGACTAAGAGCATTGATAGATAAAGAATTGGGACAGTAAGCGTCAATCAAAATCAGACTAGCAATATCTTCTCCTTGGACTTGAAGTTGTTGAGCTATCTCAAAAGCAACTGCACCACCAAAGCAATGACCCCCTATCAAGTAAGGCCCTTTTGGTTGTATCATACGTATTTCTTCAACGCAAGCTTCAGCTAAGGATTCAACTGTATCGTTGCAAATCTCTCCACTGTTGAGATCGGGGCGTTGTAACCCATAAAAAGGCTGCTCTGAGCCTAACAAATTAGAAAATCTAGCCCAGGTTAGGGCATCGGCTGAACCACCATGAAAAAACAATGGTAATCGAGAGCCATTGACTTGAATGGGTACAACACTTGTCCACGAGGAAACTGGTTGCTCCTGATTAAGTAATTGAGCAAATTGGCGCACATTCGGTGCTTGAAATAAAGTGGCTAGGGGTAATGTACAGTTCAGTTGCTGCTGCATTTGGTTAAATAACTGTACTGCCATCAAAGAATTACCTCCTAAGTCAAAAAAACTGGCTTCAACATTTAGTGGACTAACTCCTAAGACAGATTCCCATATTTGAGTGAGTTTAAGTTCTATGGGATTTTCTGGAGCCGAAAAACGACCTTCTAATTGTTCTCTACTGAGGTTTTGGTAAGAGGTGGAAGTGGCTCTGATTTTTGAAGATTGGTTTTCTTTAATTGCTGATTCAGGTAAAGGCAAAATTTCGGTGATAGACTTTAACTGATTTTGCAGAATATTCGTTAAAATTTCTGCAAATTGTTCTAACAAAGTTTTGATAATTTGAGGAGTAAAATACTTAATTTTATAAGATAAAGCAATAGTAAGCTCATTTTTTGGTATCACCATTAAGGTTAAATCATAGGTGCTAATAATACCTGATTTAATATTATTTATTTCTAAATTTTTGGTTAAACTACCCATCTTCATGGGATAATTTTCAATTACCAATAGGCTATCAAATAATGAACCCGATAGTTGAGTCCAAGTTTGAATCTGAATTAAAGAAGCATAAGCATATTTACTAGCTATAGTTTGTTGAGTTTGTAAATTTTCTAACCAAGCAATTACATTTTCTTCTGGCGTAATTTCTAGGCGAACAGGGATAACATTATTCAATAAACCGACAATATTTTCAACTCCTAGCAAGTCAGCTTGACGACCTGATACTGTTGCCCCAAATAACACATCAGTTTTGCCACTATAAACATAGAGTAATAAAGCCCAGATACCTTGTATTAAAGTATTAAATGTTAATCTATGCGATCGCAAAAAAACATCTATTTCTTGGGTGGTTTTTTCTGAAATAGTAATTGAGAGGTTTTCAGTTTCAGATGAATTATTTTCTTCTGTTTGAGAAATGGGTAGAGGGATAGGAGTCGTAAAACCTTCAAGGGTTTTCTGCCAGAAATTAGCGGTGGCGGTTTCGTCTTGTTCTTTGAGCCAACGAATATAAGTTTGATAAGTTTGAGGTTTTAAGATTGATGGAGACTCTCCCTTGAGCAACATTTCATAGCTATCAAATACTTGATTGAGTACCACTCCACCAGACCAACCATCTAACATCAAATGGTGACAACTCCAGATTAATTTATAGTTTAAATCAGTCAGTTGAATGAGAGATATACGAGTGATAGGAGCTTGAGTAAAATCGAAACTTTGACAACGATCTTCTCGGAGAAACTCTGCTAAAATTAAATCTTGATTTTCTTTTCCTCGCCAGTCCAATTCAATCCAAGGTAATGTTATCTGACGACTAACAACTTGAAGCGGTTGTTTGCTTGACTGCCAATGAACGGAAGTGCGTAATGCTGGATGAAGACTAAAGACAAATTCCCACGCTTGCTTTAACAAAAGTGGGTTAAGTTCTCCATAAAGATCACAACTGATGTGCAGTAATCCTTCTTGAGAAGAAGTTTGTAGACTATGCCATAAAAAGGCTTGTTGTAAAGAAGTGAGAGTATAGATAGCTTCGATATTTTGTTTATCCATATCAAGTTTTATGTTATGTTATCGATGAATTCATCGAGTTCAGTTTGACTAAGTTCCGCATCAGGAAAATCAGAGGGACTAAAGCCAATTTCATCCCTAGTTAGGCAATGCAAAATAATGGCTTTGAGTGTACTGAGATAGTTGTTTGCGATTGTAATTATGGTATTTGATTGATATATCTGTTTATCATAGAGCCAATTAAGTTGAAGTTGTTCATCAGCAATCCAAGCATTAATTTCTAGCAAGTAGCTACGGTTATTATTTGCATCTCTTAGTTGACCAACGGGAATATCTTTAATTATGGGAAGATTTTTGTCTCCAGTTGTACGATTTTGTTGACCTAAATAATTAAATAATACTTCTGATGTCGGTGCTTGAGCTAATCGTTGGCGTATGGTTTTATCACCTAAATAACGTAAAATTCCATAGTCAATAGCGCGATCGCCAATTTGTCGAATTTGCTCTTTAACAGATTTGATCATCATTCCATAGTCATGACTATCAGTGAATTCTAATTTCAAGGGATAAACCATCGTAAACCAACCTACGGTTCTCGATAAATCTATGTCAGATACAATCTGTTCACGGCCATGGGTTTCGAGATCAATGCGAACATTTCCTGCTTTTAGCGCACCCCATTGAAGCAATGTTTTGGCTAATGCACTCAACAATATATCGTTAATTTGTGTGTTGTAAATTGCTGGTACTGATTGCAGCAAAGCGTGAGTATCCTTAGCATTGAGATGAACATTAACTGTTTCTACAGTCCCCTCAGTTGATAGTGGTGTGTCTGAATAATCTCGTGGTAAACGCATGAAGGGTGACTCAACTTGCTTAACCCAAAAATCAGCTTCAGACTGTCGTTGAGATGCTTGAGACGTAAGGATTTCAGCCCAAGTTTTAAAGGAAGTTGTTTTTGCAGGTAATGATGTTGGGTGATTATTTTGGTTTAATAATTTTTCTAAATCGTTATGTAAAATTTGCCAAGAAACCGTATCTACAATTAAATGATGTAAGCTGATAAGAAGCCAATTAGAGAGATTTTTACCTCGGATAAAATGAGCCACTCCTATCAGTTTGCCCTCAGCTAAATTCATGCCATTATGGATATTTGTACCGTATTGAGCAACTGCTTTGATTTGTTCTGTTTGACTTAAATGGGAAATGTCTATTTCAACTAAGGATGGTGGATTTCCCACATCTGTATTGGTTTGCTGCCAACCCGTTGAATTATAGCTAAAACTGAGTCTTAAAGCGTCATGATGAGTCCACAGCGTTGCGATCGCTTCTTGAATGGTAGAGGGACTAACTTCAAGGGCAATTTCTAGTAACATTGCTTGATGCCAATAATTTGGGGCGATCATCTCCTGTTCAAAAAACCAGTGTTGAATAGGAGTCAGGGGTACTGAACCGATAATTGGTGTTTGAGTGGCAATTACTTCAGGAGTGACATTGACAACAGTCGCTAATTCGGCAATGGTAGGTTGCTCAAGAAGCTGGTTAGGAGACAACCTGAGTCCCACCTCTCTTGCTTTAGAAGTAATCTGAATACTGAGGATAGAATCTCCACCTAGCTCAAAGAAGTTGTCATCAATACCAATGGTATCAAGTCCTAAAACTTCGCTCCAAATTTCAGCTAGTGTCTTTTCTACCGAAGTTTCTGGGGGAGTTGATTGATCGGAGTTAAAAATTGCTGATTGCAGTTCAGGTAGTGCTTTGGTGTCAATCTTGCCATTAGCAGTGCGGGGTAATGCTTCTAAAAATATAATTCCTGTCGGAACCATATAATTGGGTAGTTTGGTTTTAAGATAGTCCCGTAACACTGAGGGATCTCGATCTGTAACAGAAGGGTGGAGAACTACATAAGCTACCAATCTTTGATGAGATGATGATTGTGACTTTTGAGCTTTAAGCTGACGAATTTGCTGTAATAACTGTCCTCGCTGACTTGGCGAGAGATGTGCAACCCTTTGCTCTAATTCTGTGTTTTGTACCATCACACAACGCTGTTACTTTTTAACTCCTAGATAGATTTTAAATTATTTCTTAGTTTCCGTAAATTAACAATTAGAAATAGTCGCCAAGATTGCCATGTACTTAGTTTCTTAGTAATAGGTTGATATCCTTGTTTGCTCATTTCCTTTCTCGTTAAATGTTCTACGACACCAATTTGATAGGAGGATAAGTGTTTTTTCCACTTGTCTAATGCCATTTTATGGACTGGGGCTAAAACTTCTTGAACAGATGGATCGCTATTATTTGTTAACCCCAAAATACTTGGAGATTTATGATTCTCTGAAATAATAAGCGGACTATACTCTTCTTGTAAAAATTGACAAATATGAGACATTTCTATATTTGGTTCTTGTACTAAAGATTCATATTTAACTAAGATAATACGTTCATCTTTTGACCATTTTTGGCTAAATTTTTCTACATTTTCGCGCCATTTACGAGCATGAACATCAATATAAGAACTCGCCCATTTTTTAGTTATTAAAGAATAACTGACGGCTCTAGGATCTCGCAACATCCAAATGACTTGTGCATTAGGATACCATCTGAATAAAATATCTAGATATTGATAATGATCTGGTGTTTTTTCTCCCCATCTTGGCTTTTGTATTTTCGTAGCATAAGATTGAAGGAGAACAGTCAAAACACTTTGATGGTTTATATTCCCATTGGCTAAAAGATTTGTACGGATTGTTTCAGCATTTAATCCCAAAGATTCAAACATTTTGCTATTACAAAGCGTTTGCCAAAAAATGTCAAATTGTTTCGGCTGATTCAAATCTAAATGTTGATAAGGTTTGAACCAATGTTTACAAAAGTGAGTTTCTGGTGCGATGGCAATATTAGGATGTGCTGATAACAAAGAACGCATTAAAGTTGTGCCAGACCTCGGCATTCCAACAATAAAGATAGGGTTAACTAATTGCTCCATAATTATTAGACCTCAATACTATTTTTGATTTTTGCTATATTTTTTATAATTTCTTTCCTATTATATAGATAGATTCTTTTTGAGATATTTCTAAATCAGTTTTTCCTAAAATATCTGAACCGAAACTAACTTTTTTTACCTCAGAAAACCCGGCTTCTTCTAATAATATTTTTAGTAAATCTGGAGCAAACATAAAACAATGTCCCCATCCATAGATAAGCCGATTTTTAGCTAACATCGGATGGGTTAATTCTTGAGATTGAGGTAAATCCAAGGAATTATTGTAAGCGTCTAAATTAGGAACAACAACCCGTATATACCCTCCTATTTTTAGATAATCAAAACAATTTTTCAAAGCAATTAGAGTATATTGAGGATGGATGTGTTCTAAAACATGAGAAAGAATAATAAAATCAGCAATTTCTAATAAATCAATATCTCGAACAATTAAATCCAAAAACAAATCATACCTAGTTCCATCCCGATTACCAAATAAAAACCGCCTAATACTAGCAAAACCCCAATCACCGAAGACACGAAATACATCAGCGTTAATATATTCTTCTTTTTCATTTCCTGCACAACCAATATTCAAAATTGCAGGTGATTTTCGAGAAAAATTGGCTATTTTGCGGCGATTAAATCCAGTTTTTATCATTAATTGAGTAAAATTAAAGCTTAACCATAATCTAAAAATATTCTTGATATTATGCAAACTGGTAACTGGATATCCTATAGATTGAGCAACTGTCCTAAATTCTTTTAAAACAATTTCTTTTTCCTTTTGTTGATGGTTCATAATAAATCTGCAACGACTTGAACGGCAATACTTTCATTAGTATAGTTATCAAAACAATTACGCATACGATTAACTTGTATGCGATAGGACTGATGATTTAAAAGATTATCAATATCTTGCCGAATTTTAGTAGCGTTATCTTGTTGAATATCCCCAGTAATACCAAGACCATGATAAGCGATGCGAGCAGCATTTCCATTTTGATCATAACGTCGCAGAGAATAAACTAACATAGGCACACCAAAGTAAAGACACTCATTTATACTATTAATCCCAGCATTAATAATCCCACAGTCTGCGTGTTTAAGTATTTGGACTTGAGGTGTCCAATTAAAAGCATATACATTAGAAGGAAGAGAACCTAATTGATTCAAGTTTAACTGATTGCCAACCCCTATTACTAAATCCCATTGTGGACAACTTGATACTGCATCTATCAGTTTTTTTAAAAATCTTTGATTAGGTCTATTAAAGCTACTACAACCACAATAAATTAGTGAACTTCCAGTTAATTGACGTTTTTCAAAAAGTTGCTCTAGGGTTTTATAAGTGCTGGGTTCAAC
Source organism: Crocosphaera sp. (assembly GCA_030065735.1). GTDB lineage: Bacteria > Cyanobacteriota > Cyanobacteriia > Cyanobacteriales > Microcystaceae > Crocosphaera. Next base: position 29,966 of record JASJDD010000002.1, on the reverse strand, counting down.
TTTCGATTCATGACGATTTTCGTAAACCATTGGTCCGATATAGTGCATTAAAGGGTGGGAGTCGTGAGGATAATCTAACTCTAAGGCGTTGAAACAGAGAATAGGAATGGCATGATGAGGATAGGGGACAACAGACAGTTTAAATCCAAATCTTTCTCTGAAGGGATAGCCTATTTTCTTAGCATAACAACGCAACACTGAAATGCGATCGACTCCCATCTTTTGCCAACGTTCAGATTGATATTCTCGCCATTTTGTCCAACCATAGCGCAACCAAATCCATTGGATACCAAACCATTTTCCTCGCCAACCTTCTCCTGGAATAATATGAGTGTGAATGGGGGGCAAATTGGGTCGCTTCCAAATCGATAAAAATGGGCATAAAAGTGCGACTGGTAGCTTGTTAACAACCGCAGTCATAATATGGGGGTGCATTTCCATATCAATAAGCAGTAGATCGGGTTTCAACGTCTTGATTGTTTCTGCAAAATTGTCTACACCCAATGCTTTTATAGCTTGATCTCTTCTTTCTCCTAGTTGCCGAAATTTTTGCCAGCGACTCAGAGAAGGTTCTTGCCAATCAAATATCCAAGGATCAAGTTGAACAAAGGGAATATTATATTGATTCGTTACATCAGACCAGTCTTTAGGACTAGCGTAGGTAACATGATGACCAGCTTGTTCCAACTGTTTAACCAATGCAATACTCGCGTTAAATATTCCGGTCAGTCCACCAGTGATGCAAACAATATGAGCCATTTTTAGTCATTTTCCTCGATATTGATAAGCAATTGGTTAGCTTGATCCCGATGCAATGTTAATAATTCTGCTACTAAACTCTCTACACTATCAGAGTCAGAAGATGGTTGAATGGACTGAGTTACTAATACTGCTTCGTGAACCGTTTCATGTTCTTTGAGTATATCTTCGATCTCACCTAACTCAATACGATAACCCCTAATTTTTACTTGGCGATCGACTCGTCCCAAAAATTCTATATTTCCGTCAGGAAGATAACGGCCTAAATCACCAGTTCGGTACAGATAATCTCCTTCCACCTGACTAAAGGGGTTAGGAATAAACTGTTGAGTGGTTTTCTCTGGTTGATTTAAGTACCCTCGGACTATTCCTGGGCCGCCAATAAATATTTCTCCGGGAACACCCATAGGAACTAGCTGTTGAAGATTATTGAGCAAATAAATTTGTGTATTAGGAATGGGTTTACCGATGGGAATGCTTGAACTTTCCAGACTTGCTGGTACTTGATACACACTACTCCAAACTGTCGCTTCTGTTGGACCATATTCGTTATATAAAGAGGTATCTGGGAGTTTTTCATCGTGTAGTATAGCCAGCGATCGCCCACTCCCTTCTCCTGCAACAATAACAACTTGTAGAGATTGCAGTTGTTTATTATTGGTATAGGTTAATAATAAGTTGTAAAGAGATGGCAAACAGAGAGTATGAGTAATTTGTTGATGGGAAATTAGGTTTGCTAATGCTTGTATATCTTGTTCTAACTTTTGTTTTGGTAAAACGAGAGTCCCTCCTTGACATAGCGTCCAAAAAATTCCAGCAACGGAACTATCAAAAGCAAAGGAAGAGAGTAACAAAAAGCGAGTGACTGGTTGATTATAATACTGAATTCGAGCCGTTGTAGAATGAATAAGGTTGCGGTGTGTCACTAATACGCCTTTCGGTTTACCTGTAGAACCTGATGTATAAATGACGTAAGCAAGAGAGTCATTTGATTTTAGGTTAATGAGTGGAGATTTTAAATGCTCATTGTCTTCAAGTTTTTCCCAATCTGTATCTAAGCAAAGAGTTGTTAAATTAAACCCCGTCGTTAACGATGGGGTCTTAGGCAACAAATTGACTAACTTTTGCTGAGTTAAAAGTATAGTCGCTTTGGTATCTTGCAAAATATAAGTCAATCTTTCTTGAGGATAGTCTGGATCTAAAGGAACATAAGCACCACCAGCAAGAAGAATAGCAAAAATTGCCACCACCATTTCTAAAGAACGTTCTAAAAAAATGCCTACACAAACATCAGATCCAACACCACAAGATTGTAAATAACGAGCGAGACAATTAGCTTTTTGGTTTAGTTCTTGGTATGTCAGAGATTGATTCTCAAAAGTAACAGCAACAGCATCGGGATTTTGTTTAACTTGTTCTTGAAATAAATCATAAATATAAACATCTTTTTCTATTATTGTTTGAGGTTGATGCCACTCTACAAGCAGTTGACTTTTTTCTGCTTCAGTTAAGATAGGTAAATTAATAAGATTACTATCAGGATGTTCCAAAAATCCTTGTAATAAAGTTTCTAGAGAAGCTAAGATTCGGGTTATTGTCCCAGACTTAAAACGATTGGCATCATAAATTAAAATTAATTCTAATGATACTTTCGGAACCACCAGTAACGCTAGAGGATAATTACTTTGTTCTCGGTAATCAATTTCATCAATTGTTAAGTTACTATCTTCTGTTTGAGGAGGTGCAGGATAGTTTTCAAAGACAACTAAACTGTCAAATAAAGATTTTCCTTGCGGGACTTCACTCCATTCTTGAATTTTGACCAAAGGAGTATATTCAAAATCACGAATTTTGAGCAGTTGCAACTGTATTTCTTGCAACCAAGGAATCAATTGTTGTTGAGGAGAAATATTAACCCTGACTGGTAAACTATTGATAAAAAGTCCTACCATTTCTTCAACTCCTGACAACGTTGTAGGACGACCAGAAACCGTTGTCCCATAAACAACTTCTTGTTCACCACTATATCGACTCAAAAGCAAAGACCAAGCACCATTTATTATTGTATTTAGAGTAAGTCGGTTTTCTTTGGCCCAAGTGTTTAAAAATTCTGAGCGTTTAGGGTTTAATGAAATTTGTTGTTGTTGATAGTTAGAAGTAGATTTAAGAGAGTTAGTAATAGGAAGTGGAGTTGGTTCTGTAAATCCTTTAAGAACTTGTTGCCAAAAAAGTTTAGACTTGTTTAAATCTTGCTGTTGTAGCCAAGCAATATAATCTCTATAGGGACGAGAAGATGGGAGACTAATTTCTTTTTCTTGACAGATAGAAGCATATAAAGCAAACACTTCTTTTAAGATAATCAGAGTTGACCAACCGTCGCTAATTAGATGATGAAATGTCCAAATTAACTGATAATTTTTATCTTGAAGATGAATTATTTTTAGACGCATTAAGGGGGCTTTTTCTAGCTTCAATCCTAAAAAGCGGTCTTGTTCGAGAAAGTCAGCTAATTGTTCTTTTTGTTTTGTAGAGTCTAGTTCACACCAGTCTTGAGATGTCCAAGGCGTTTCTACGGTTTGACGAACAATTTGCAGAGGCTCATCTAAACCTTCCCAGACAAACGCCGTTCTCAAAGTTTCATGATGCTCTATCACTTTGTCCCAAGCTGACTTAAACGCGATTTCTTGGAGTTCACCGTGAAGTTTGCAGGTATATTGTTCTATGTAAATTCCTGAGTTTGGTGCAGCTAAGGTATGGTAGAGCATCCCTAACTGAACATGAGAGAGAGGATAGATATCAGTCACATTTTCGAGTTTCATCGGAAAAAATTGTGCGTCTTCGGTGAACTATTAAAATGTTAGTTTAAAACCATTTCAACTTAGCCTAATTATTTTTTCTTGTCTTTATCTCAAACTTAATGTATAGTACATTTAAACCTTTTAAAAGGTATTAATGTACTATGAAAGTGATTACAATTTCTGAAGCTTCTAGTTTACTCGAAATAAGTCGTCAACGCTTACAGCAGCTTATTTGGGCTAAAAGAGTGAAAGGAGCTTATAAAAATGAAAAAGGTTGGCAAATTCCCCTTTATGGTAATATGCCTCGCATTATCAGGGGAAAAAGAGGGCCTAGAGGAACCTGGCGAGTTAAACGTCGCACTAGCCCCACTGTGATTCATGTTAATAAACATATTATTGCAGCAAATCACCATAAGGAGATTAAAGATCCTGTGATTGCCGTCAGAAAAGGCTCAAAAGTGACCTATTGTTCGGAATTATCCTTTGAAGGCAAATGTCAAATTGTCTACCGACCAGAAAACAAGAACCATTATGGCGGGGCAAAAGTCTGGATAGAAGTAGCTCCAACCACTGAGATTTTGATGAACTAAGGATTGGGACTCTTCAGAAAAACTAAAATCAGCCCGATTTTATATTAAAGAGATAGAGCTATGTCAAATTATTTCATTATATTATCTTTAAAATTCTTTTCACAAATAGTCTCTAAAAATGAGTTTTGATTTATTTATTATTCGCGGTGTAATGTGATAAATTATAAAAAGATTTTATCATTGATCCTCACTAATCCTTGTGATCGTTACCTAACTATCTGGTTGCTTCAACCAAGCAACTTAGCTATTTTATTAATTTTGTCTTCAGTTAAATTAGCTAAAGGAAAGTCTTTGGGGGTAGAATCTTCTGCTTTAGATTGGCTACAATGAGCAATAATCGATCGCAATTTTTTCAAGAAGTTATCAATCATTTGTTTAATGATTGTTTCTTGATGAAGACTACCACTATAACGCCAGTCAATTGTCAGTTTTTGTTTAATGACAAAAGCATTAATTTCGAGAATGTACTGTCGTTTTTCTTTATTGCTTCGAGATAAGGTGAGTTCACGACACAGTTTAAAAGGAGAGTTTTCTGGCAATAGTTGTTCCATAATTCCAAGATAATTAAAAAGAATTTTTGATGGTGATATTTCCTCTAAAATTTCATCTGAACGAAGATAATGCAGCATACCATAACTAATTCCTCGGTTCGGAATATGACTCAATTGTTCTTTGATAGACGTTAGGGATAATTCTAAATTATGATAATTTTCTACCTTGAAGATGACAGGAAAAATAGAGGTAAACCAACCCACCGTGCGGACTAAATTTGCACCTTTTACTATTTCTTGTTCTCTACCATGACCTTCTAAGTCTAACTGAAGCAATGGATTTTGAGTTATTTCTGTAATAGACAGTGTTAACGCAGTAATTAATATCTCGTTAATGTGGGTATGATGAATTTTTGGAATGTCTTGTAAGAGTAATTTAGTTTCATCAGCAGCGAGAGAAATAGTAATATTCTTAGCAGTTGCTTCTGTATTTTCTGTACCATCATAATCTAACGGTAAAGAAGATAATTCAGTCCGAGATAATGATTGCCAATAGTCAATGTCTGTTTGCCAATTATTATCTGAATTTGCTGATTCAACTAATTTTTCAGACCACTGTTTGAATGAGGTTGTTTTCAAAGGAAGTTGGCAAGGTTGTCCATTTTTTAGTTGTTGGTAAAGGGTTTGTAAATCTTTTAATAAAATTGACCAAGATACCCCATCAATAGCTAAATGATGAATAATAATTAGTAAACGATAGTTTTGATTCTTGCCTAAATTAAACAAAGCAACTTTGATTATTTCTCCCTGAGAAAGATTTAGGCTTTTTTGTAGTTTTTCTTCGATTTGAGCAATTGACTTATCTTGTTCTGAGGCAGTTTGCTGTGATAAATCGACCGATATTATTGTTACATTTGGGATAGATTTTGGGCTAAATTGTCGCCAAGATAATAAGTCTTTCTTAAACTGTAAGCGAAGGGAATCATGATGAATGAGTAATTTTTGTAGTGCTTTTTCTAACAAATTCTTATCTAACTTTTCATCTATTTCAAGTAAAAGGGTTTGATTCCAATGGTCAGGTTCTTGCACATTTTGAGCAAAGAAACGGTGTTGAATAGGAGTAAGAGGAACAGATCCATTAACCAGTTCTTGTTCAGATAAAATGATTGATGAAGTATCAATATTATCAGTCAATTCCTTAATAGTCGGATGTTGAAACAGTTCATTGGGACTCAATTGTAAACCAATTTCATTGGCCTTGATTGCAATTTGAATCGCCATAATGGAATCTCCACCAAGGTCAAAGAAATTATCATAAATTCCTACTTGATTGACTTTTAAAACTGCTGTCCAAATTTGACTTAAAGTCTTTTCAAGGGGTTGACTCGGAACAACAAAAGTTGTATCAAGTTCAGGTCGAGTGTTTTCTGGATGGGGTAAACAAGTGCGATCAAGTTTGCCATTATTTGTTAGTGGAATTTTATTAAGCTGGATAAAATAAGAGGGAATGGTATTACGAGGAATTTTTTGACTAAGATAGGTTCTTAAATCAGCAGAACTCAAATGGGTAAAACTGACATAATAAGCAACCAGTTTATTGTCTCCGTTTTCAACTTCTTCATAACCAATTTCTTGTAAAATTCTTTCAACATCTTGAACATCGATCGCATCGTTAAGTTCTTCTAATGCTGCATCTCTTTCTTTATGACCCAAACGAACATCCCAACTATAAGGTAAGGCATAATTATGATACCCTTGCTTTTGGGTATGGACATAAATACCAGCATTGTTGATTAAACAGTTAGTAGAACGTCCTGTATCCGAAGGTCTAATCCAAGGTGCATTGTCTTTAAGAAACCGTAACATTTCCTCCAGTTCTACATCGCAATAGCGATAAAAATCAACAATTTGAACTCTGTTAAAAATCTCATCATCACTAAAAGCAGTGACATCTAATTCCCGATAGATTGCATCATCAACTCGATGATAAGCTTTTCTCGCTTCTAACACCATCTGATCAATTTCACTAACATCAAAATTAGGTTGGGTAAATAGTTCCACTGTTAATCGTGTCTCAAAAAATTGTCCCCTAGATAACCCTGTTACAATTACGGGAATCCCTTTTTCATCAGCAAGTTGCATACTCAAGGTATAAATGGTTTTAAAACAACCATTACACACATTACAATGACGTTGCAAACTATCAACAAATATCTTATTCATCGCTGGAGTATTACCAAAGATATGATCCACATTTAAAGACTCAACCACCCGTCGAATATTCCCTTTTGCTTGTTCCGAAATATAACCATTATCTAAGGTAAAGGTTAATACTTTTAAACCCATTCCTACCAGTTGATATAAGACATAAGTGCTGTCTTTACCACCACTCAGTAACATTAAACAATCGTATTCTCCTCTCTTGTTTGTTTTTGCTTGATTTAAAATTTCTTTGAGTTCATCAAAGGGTTTAAAATATTGTTTAATTCTGTGCTGATAACTTTGATAAGCATTGCAAAGATTACAAACTTTATTTTCATCTAAGGTAATATTAGGATAATTAGAAGGGATTCCACATTGAGAACAGTTGATGATGGTAGATTGAAGGTGTGATGAAACTTTTTTTTGGACAATATCTACAACACAATCAGTAATTTTAGGGTGAGATAATAAGACCGTCTCTACTTCTCCTAATTCAATTCTGGTTCCTCTTATTTTTACTTGGCGATCGCTACGTCCTAAATATTGTAATTGTCCATTGTTTTGCCACCGTCCTAAATCTCCTGTTTTATATAATCTTTCTCCAGGGTTAAAAGGATTAGAAATAAAGCGTTCTCTGGACAATTCAGGACGATTAAGATAACCTTTTGCTAACCCTGGACTAGCAATATAAATTTCTCCTACCACTCCTTGAGGGACAAGATTAAGATAATTATCTAACACATAAATTTGCGATCCAGCAGATGGTTTACCGATAGGAACAGATATCCCTTGATCTTGTTGGGAATCGAATTTATAAATCATACAACCAACGGTTGCTTCACTCGGTCCATATTCATTATAAATCTCAATATTGTTATCAAAAGCTTCTGTAATTGTTCTCGCTAGGGATGTTTTTAAATCTTCGCCACCCAGAATCATTTTTTTGATCTGAGACTGACTCAAATCCATATCTTTAATAATAGATAGATGAGAAGGAGTCAACTTAATAATATTAACGGCATTGTCTTCAATAATACGAGCAATGGATACATCGATCTTTCCTGTATTTTCCCCATAAATTATCACTTGTCCACCGCTAATAAGTGGAACGAAAATAGAAGTTACAGTTAAATCAAAAGAAAGGGGAGAGAAGAAGGGAAATTTAGCTCTAAAATTAGAATCATTTTGGTTGATATATTGTTGTTTGGCCCAAGATACATAGTTGATCAATCCTCGATGTTCAATCATCACTCCTTTGGGTTGACCAGTTGAACCAGAGGTGTAAATAATATAAGCTAAATCTTCTGGTTGAATCGTGTTCTCAAGATTTTCTGAAGACTCATCCTTAATTTTTATCCAGTCTTTATCAATATCAATAATATCTACATTCCCATCAATGGGTAATTTTTTAGCTAAAGAAGCTTCTGTTAATACCCAGGAAACTTCGGTGTCTTTTAAAATAAAAGTGATTCTCTCAGAAGGATAATTAGGTTCAAGGGGAACATAAGCTCCACCAGCTTTAATAATAGCCCAGACAGCCACTAACATCTGTAGCGATCGCCTCATAAAAATACCAACAGGAATTTCTTGGCTAATCCCCTTTTTCTGTAAATAACGGGCTAATTGATTGACCTGTTGATTAAATTCATCGTAACTGATTTCTTGACGATTGTAGCTAATCGCAGGAGTCTCAGGGGTTTGATTAACTTGCTCTTCAAAAATATCAATAACGGTTTTATCTATTTCTGAATTATCAATATTTAAGTTTAAATCCGAAAGATTATTAAGGATGTCTATTTGCTCTTCTTCTGTTACTAAATCGACCTTGTCTATGGGTTGATTTCGATCTTCAATAAATCCTTCAAGAAGACTAATAAAATGAGCGATCGCCCTCTGCTGTAATGGTTCATCAAATAGGTCATTATTAAAGTCAAAATGCAACAAAAAATTACCACTTTCATCTAAATCATGTACCTGAATTCTTAAGTGGTGACGACTATCACCATAACCAGCATGAACCCAATCAGATTGCATTTTTAACCCATTAAAATCAGGAAAAGAGGCATTAATATAATTTAGAATAACGTTAATTTCTCTGTTAAAAGCTAATCGACTGGTACCGGGTTGAGCATAACGTAAAAAACCACTGGATTCCTGTTGTACTTTTTTCAGTAAAGATAAGAAAGTTTCCCCCTCTTGAATGCAAATCTGAAAAGGAAATACCTCAATAAAAACACCAATTGTTTCTTTAAAATTCTTAGTGGGACGATTGTGAGCCGGTGTACCAATTGCTAACAGTTCTTGACCACTAATGCGGTAAAGATAAGCAAAAAGAACAGTAGCAAAGATGTTAAAAAGAGATAGATGAATAGTAAGAGAACGAATGCCTTTTTCTGTCGCTATTGCTCTTATTTTTTTAGAAAATCCATCTTTATCTAACTCATAAGATACCCTCTGAGTACGAGATTTTGTATTCGTCAGATTGTTGCCATAAAAAATAATTGGTTTATATAATTTATCTTGTTTTTGTTGCCAATAATCAACTGCTTTTTGATAAATCGGAGAATTACGATAGTTTTTTTCATAAACAATATATTCAGCATAATTTGGTAATGCAGACAAATCTATCAAAGTGTCTTCCACTGCTTGTCGATAAAAATCACTCATGTAGCGATAAACGAGACTAACAGACCAAATATCAGTAATTAAATGGTGTTGATTGAGATACCAAATAAATCTTTCTGAATCTAGTTTAATCAGGGCAGAATCAAATAATCTTTCTTCTAAATTAAAAGGCTGTTTGCATTTTTCTTGAATCCATTTTTGTGCAGCAAGTTCAGGATTATTTTCATCAGTAAAATCTAAAAACGGTAAAGTATAAGTTAATATAGATTGTACTTTTTGTTGTGGAATATTATTGACTTCTTCAATCACAGTCCGCAAAGCATCACTTTTATTAACCAGTATTTGAAAGACTTGTTGGAACAATAAAGAATGAATTTCTCCCTTAATCGTAAAAGCCAGTACCATATTATAGAGAGGGACTTCTGGGTTCAACTTTTGTCCTAACCACAACATAAGTTGACTCGTCGTTAAGTTAGATTGTTCAGCAATATCATTCATGGGTTTTCATTCAAAAAGTAATGTTGACTAATTTATGCTTAAATTTTTTGCTCACAGTTTACCTGCATTTTATTGATATAAGCATCAATGGTTTGCACTGTGCGAAAATTGTAGATCGTTACATCTTCTAAAGGGATTTTAATGTCAAACTTTTCTTCAATAAAAGCAATCAGCCACATAATACCCATTGAATCTAATAAGTTGTCTCCCAGTAAATCATCATCTGCTTTAATCTCCAAGCGTCTGTTAAGTAAGTCTTCCGTAATATAGGTTATAAGTATTTTTTGAGTATCCATTAATTTGTTTGTTAATCGGTTGTTTTTGATTGTAATGATATTTGTTCAAAAAGTTAACCCTAAAGCATTAATTAGTCGGATATAAATAAAATAAACTATCTTAAGAAATATAAATAAGCCGTAAGCTCTACCTCCCCTGCTTCCTCTGCTCCCTCTGCTCAACTTAACAAATAATTTGAGTTCTCCAGGGGTTAAAACGCCCTGGATTCCATAAAGTTGTTACGAAGCGCGATCAATCGACGCTTCTTCACTTTTTATACGATATGATTTAGAAAGTCTATCTAATTTATATCGTTGTGGCACACTCAACAATGCCCTAGTCACCTTGGCTAAAGATACTTTTAGCTGTGTGATTACCTTTCTAATAATATTAACTGAACCGTTACAGTCAGCATTAATTAACTGTCCATTAGAAGCACGATAAAGACCTCTTGTAACCCTTTTCCCTGATGGTTGCCACCCTTCGGGTTTCTCACCAAATGTAGGTAGCGGATCATCATCTAAAAAAGATGCTTTTGAGGTATAACTTTCTTCGGTCTCAATAAACTTTATCCCGTATTGCTCGCATAATTGATTAATACGATTTTTCAGCTTTGCTGTGGGTATTTGAACAAATTCTTGATTATTCTTTTTGCCAATATTGATAGAGTCTTTTTGGCGTTGATTCCATCCAAAAACAATCATAGAAACATTGTTATTAAGACACCAATTAATAACAAATCTAGCAGCTTTATTAACATTATCTCTCATTTGGCGGTTACGCTTTTCTGTTAAACCAGCTAACTCGTTATCCCAGTAATCCTGGGCTTTACCCTTCTTGATTTGAGATACACGCTTGTTATACCACTGATTTTGAGATTTAACTTTTTTACCATCAATGATAAAGGATTTACCCGTATTAGAAACACAGGTTAACCAGTTATCTACCCCGTGATCTATTCCCAATACATTTAGATTAGGACTAACTTGATTAACTTCATCTTGCTTGTAAACACATTCAAGATAAAAGCATCTATTTTTGGGGACAATTCGGAATTCTTTAATGGATTTAAAGTCTAAATTAGATGGCATTGGTAACAGAAAATGGTCAAGACCAAACCATGCTTTAACTTGCTTCCCTAATGGAATTTTAAGCATTCCATCCACTAACTTAATCCATCTAGCCGGGCAACTAACCACAGCCATGCCTCCTTTTTTACGGTATTTTGGCAAACGTGGCTTGTTAGCTAATTGTCCATTCTTCCATAATTTACTTAATCTTTTGTATGAGGTAAAAGATTCAACAACATCGTGCAATACTTGTTGAGCGCAAGCTGATCTCATTGCTTTAAAATGAGGGTGATTTTTAAGGACTGAATCAAGCTCGTATTTTTTCACGTAGCGATAAGCTTTAAAAAACATTTGACGACAATAGTAAATTCCACAATTGGCTAGCTTGTTGGCTTCTGAGCAGATAAACTCTAGGATTGCTTTTGTGTCGTCATTGGCATGAATAAGATTTTGTTGACATCCATACATAGTTACACCTCCTGTTGATATAGTCATCTATGTAAACACATTATGTCAAATATTAAGTATGGATAATTATCGCAGAAATTCCCATTCAGTCACTTTACTAAACTATCATTTTGTCTGGTGTCCGAAGCGTCGGAAACCTGTGTTGAAAGGTGAAATCAAACATCGAGCGCAAAGTATTATCTTTGACTTATGTAAAGAGAATCAATGGCAGTTAATCGCTCTAGACATTATGCCAGATCATATACATCTATTTATTGAAGCTAATCCAACTTACGCCCCTTCTGTAATCATTAAAAGAATCAAGGGACGATTATCTCATCACTTAAGAAAAGAATTTCCTGAATTGTTAAAATTACCTACTTTATGGACACCAAGCTATTTTTGCGCAACAACAGGAGCTGCTTCTACTGAAACCATTAAAAAATATATTGAGAACCAAAAGAACAAATAGATACAGGGGGTTAAAACCCCCGTTCGCTCGACTACCAGCCGTTAAAACGGTCTGGCTAACTCTCGCTCACGGCTTTTTAGGTTTTCAAATCAATAGATTAAATTGATAACCCCCAGTCGGATCAATCTTAATTCATAACTGTTATGAGTTTTCATTAAGAGTTGACTGAGGATTCAATCAACTATATCGGGCCACACAATCGATCCCTTATTTTTTTCATCCCCTAACTATTAGAAGACGCTGCCAGCATTTCTTTGAGTTGGGCTAATTGATCAGCCCAACGGGGATCGGGTTGAAAGCTCTCATTAGAAGAACTACTACCGGATGAAGTAGAACGATTATTGCGTTTTTTCCCACCACCTTTTTTGGACTTAGTCGGTGCTGGTTTATGCTCTGCGTTACCCTCTTCACCGTCTTTTCCTTTGCTACGGGGCAATGCTTTCTCAATTTTGAGGGCATTATCCATAAAGGAATGACCATTGTATTTTTCAATAAATGCGTCAGCTAATTCATCATTGGGAACGGTAACAAAAGCAAAACCACGGCATTTGCCAGTCTTGCGCTCCTTGATCACCTTAATGGATACAATTTCGCCCCCATCCACAAATAATTCTTCTAAGGTTTGGCGTTCTAGGTTTTCTTTGGGTAAATTACCTACATATAAGCGAATAGGCATTTAAGAGATACCTCCAGTAGTTGAGTTGATAAAAAACTTGATCAAGATCCCAGTTTGGGATCTTGTTGGGCTAAAAGTCCATAGTAAACAAGAAACAACTTTACTATAACTTCCTAGGCCATAACCGAGACTTGGTTGCCCCTTATTGGCTTGTGCCATGAAAATCACTTTTTCTTTAACGATACTTAGATCAGGCAATTGAATCATTGAGACTTGGCTTTTCCTGTTCTGCTGATAGAAATGGATTGAACGGATAATGCCCTCTTAAATTATTACAGATTGTATAGAGGATTCGTCAAATAATTCCCTAAAAAATAATAATAATTTTTCCATAAGTTGATTGAATCCCTTAATTCAGTGCTAATTATTATCTCCCTTTTTCAAACGACAGGCTAGACCCTCACTTTTTTCTGTTGTTATCTTTCCAGTATATTATTACCACTTTTGTTCACTTTGAGCAACTTTTTTCCAAAAGACTTGCTAAAAATGATGTTATGTGCATAGTTATTTAACTTGCTTGGGTACTCTAAAGGGTAACAGGGAACTTTTGCAACCAAGGATCAGTCCCCATGTTTCATACACAAGGTAGACATTCTGTCAAATCTTTGTTACATTGCTTTATAATTGAGAACAGGTTACAAAGTTAACTGCTAACTCAAGCATCTCAATCACCTATCTCTAGATTAGATAAGGAGTCACTATGGAAAACAGTTCTTGCAATTTAACTTTAGAACAACAATTTGAAATGAAACGTATCCGTGATGCAGCAGAGCAAATGAGTCGAGAGCAAGCATTAGATTTATTAATGCAAGCATCACGATTACTAATGATTAAAACCAATGTTGTTCGGAATTTGGGGAAATAACCCTGTTTTTACCCTTGAATACTTAGCTGAATGTAAATTAACTTATGGAGGTTATTATGGACGCAAAACTCTTTGAATTATCCTTAGAGCAGCAATTCAAACTTCAATGCTTACAACAGGAGTTCCAAGGATTAGAAAGAGAACAAGTCATTGATTACTTGATTGATACCATGCAGCAAATTATGGCTAGAGACAATCTAATCCGAGATTTGATGAAAAACGAACTATTCTAGTGTCTTAAGATTAGACGCTCTCCATCTCGTGTCAAGCTTCTCTAAAATCCTAGGCAAACGACGAAGAGGGACAAGGGGTGTTGGGAGGTCAATCTAGACTTTCTACTCTCTACCCAAGGAAAGATTCATTAAGACTCAGACGATTTTAGTTTTTTCTCTGCCAAACTCTAAACATTGATCCCAAACAAACTAAAATGTAACCTGATGTGAGCAAGCCGTTGAGATATAGTAACCGTAATGTAAGCATTTCAGATGTTTGTAAAGAGCTTAACCACAGTAAGCTATAAGCAATTGCCCAGATAACGGTTAGCTTAAGGGAAAAACGACTAACCGACAAGACTTGACGATTTCCTTGATGATGGTACACTGTCCAAAGTGCAGGAATCCAACCAACAACAGGGATGAGACGGGTTATTTGTGCTAACTTTTCTAATTTTTGTTCTTGAAACGGATCATCATGATGATTTTTCATTGTTTTAGCCCATAGTTTCAGATGGAAACACCCTTCCCCACCCATCTTAGTGCTATTCTCCTTGCAGGAGGCAAAAGTTCTCGTATGGGTAAAGATAAAGCATTAATTGAGGTGCAAGGGGTTCCTTTGTTACAACGTATTGCTACCTTAATCCAAGCATACGCTAACCCTGTTTATATTATTACCCCCTGGATAGAACGTTATCAAACGATCATTCCTGCCAATTGCTATCTATTGCGAGAAAGTTATCCTTCTGGAGAAACTCAAGGGCCATTAGTGGGATTTGCTCAAGCTTTAGTCTATGTTAAAACAGACTGGGTGTTATTGTTAGCCTGTGATTTACCAAACTTAACAACTCAAGCAGTGGAACAATGGTTACAAGAGTTGCATCATGTTTCTGATGAGGCGATCGCTTATTTACCTCGTCATCAAAAAGGATGGGAACCCTTATGTGGGTTTTATCGTTCCTCCTGTTTAACTTCCTTAGACAGCTTTATTCAAGCAGGAGGGCGATCCTTTCAGCAATGGTTACAACCTCATTCTGTCCAGGAACTGTTTGTCAGCGATCGCTCGGTTCTTTTTAATTGTAATACCCCTATGGATCTCAAGGGAATCATTGAAAAATAGAAAAATTAGGGATAATTGTATCAATTTCCTGCATTATTTCGATGGTATTTTTCAAAGCAACCACAATCTTTTGATAGTGCATAATGTCATCAGGGGAGAGTTTACGGTTAGCATCCTTACGATCTTTTAACCACTTATATAAGACTTGGTATCCTCCTATTTTAAATTCCCAGATATTTTCGAGAATACCTGTAAAGTGACAATTTTTGTTAATGGAAACTTATTGTTTTTTGGGACTATATTTAACTTGTGTCACTTGGTTTTCCTTGTCTCCTTCTAACATTCTAACTTGCGAACCGTTGTAACTGTTGTAAACGACGACTTTCTTGTTCAATTACCGTACGAGCAAACCGTTTATCTTGTTCAATCAATTCATTAAGAATGGTTCCTTCAATGATTAAGAAACAAGCTTTAACAGAGGTAACAATAACCGTTGTATTTGCTTCTAAATTACCCAAAATTTCTAATTCATTTAAAAGATTGACGGGTTCAATCTCATCAACAATGACGGTATCATTTTCTTGGATTTGTTGACATTCAACTTGTCCATCTAACAGTAAAAATAAGTCTTTACACATATCTCCTTGTTCCCAGAGTATTTCCGATTGATGATACTCTTTGATGGGAACTTGATAGGATAATTCCATTAAACTTTCTGCTTTTAATCCTTTTAATAAATCACAACTTGATAGATATAAGAGTCGTTCTAAGGGAGTAATAACTTTGGTTTCTTGTTCTCCTGTATCAGCAACAATTTGTTGTGCAGTTTCTTTTAAAGAAGGATTCAACATTAAATACGAATCTAACAGTTGACGCGCTTGTTGTTTCCCTCGTTGTTTGTCAAGTTTATTTAAGAGATAAAGACTGACAGTTTTCGTTAAAGAATCTGGTTCTGATAGTAAAGTTTCTAAATAACTGATCATTAATTCTTCAGATACTTTAGCAGGAGTTGGTTCGACTAATTTTAACTGTTGTTGTATACGGGATAAGTGAGTATCATTCAACCGTTCAGACCATTTTTGCTCATGGTTTTCTAGGAGACTGGGTAACACATTCGGGGTTAATGTTGCTAAAGCTAATGCTAAACGAGTCCCTTCTGTTCCTGAGTCCCATTGTTCCAAAATTTTCAGCACTCCCTTAGCAATAACTTTCTGTTTTTGACCAACAGTATTGCGTAAAATTTCTAAACCTTT
Source organism: Crocosphaera sp. (assembly GCA_030065735.1). Lineage (GTDB taxonomy): Bacteria > Cyanobacteriota > Cyanobacteriia > Cyanobacteriales > Microcystaceae > Crocosphaera. Next base: position 13,672 of record JASJDD010000002.1, on the reverse strand, counting down.
CCGTAAATGAGGTATGTTTAAAACTTCAGGTGGATACAATAAAGCGAGTTCAATATCATACAAATCTTGTAGTTGTTGTAAGAGAAGATGACTACGACGTTCCAGTTGAGATTCTTCATCTAAATTAGCAAGAATTTTGTTTTCTTCTTCTAAGGTAATCCCATATTCCCGTGATAAAGATTCAACGCTTCCCCCTTCTTTATCAAGAACATCACCGATGGCTTTTTCTTTTTTAACTACTTTTAATAATTCTCTTCCTAACCCTTTTGCACCCCGTCTTCGTTTACTACCAACCATCCCCCGAATTCGTTGACGAAAACTCTGTAAACGCAATTGATTTTCACGGGAACGCTGTTGATTAGGATCTAATAAATCGGGATCTTCTACCCCTAATTCTGTTAAAATGGTCAAGTGTTCTTGCTCACTAATGCCTAATTCTCCCCGCATTTGTTGCAGCACTTCTAAACTACTTGCTGAGTTTACATAGCCTTCTTCTAATGAATCTCGCAAAATTCCTTTATAGGCTTCTAGACGTTTATCCCCTGTAAACCCAGGAATAATTTTGGCTAACACATATACTTCATCTGCACTTAATAAGTCTAAAGAGCGACCTTCTAAGAAGCGAGAGACATCAACTTGTAAGCGAGTTAATTGCTTCCTTAAACGGTTGGCTAAACTTTCCCTAGAATAACGTTCAGAACTTCTTGACCAAGTACGATATAACCATAAGGTACTGGCTAATACTAATAAAATATTAAATAAATATTGAACTTGAATGGGAAACTTGGAAATATAAGACCGTCCTGCAAAAATAAAGAAAAAATTGAACACCCAAAAGGTTGTTAAAGTAAAAATTTGATGTTGTAGTTGTTGTGGTGTTAGTAAAGAATTCCGTTTTAATTGATAACTATTATAAAATTTTTCTAGTTGTATCCCCACAAAATAACTCAAAGCCATAAAAACAGCAACTGTTAACGGTGCAGCAATTAATCTAGGAATAGGAATAGGAGTATTAAAAATATAAAATCCTGGAGAAAACAACAATTCTAACTGATTTTCTTGATGCGTCCAAGCCCCAGATAATAGATAAGCCCAACTTCCTGAATAAAGATAGTAATATGAGAAAAATCCCACTACTAAACCAGCATAACTATAGTATAATAATTTATAGTCAGGCTTTTTAATAGAATCCCAATAGGAGCGTTCGGCATCGATATCAATACAAGGACTATTACAAGCAACACAAGCACTATTTTCCGTCCCATCGGGGTTTTGACGACGACACATTGACTGAGTAATTAAGGTTTTTTGTCCTTCATGAGCAACACTATTTAAAAGTCCTCTGGGTTCCCCATAAAATTCTTGCACGGGGGCCATGGGACAAAAATATTGACACCAGGTTTTACCGCCATAAAGATATCCTACTACAATAGCAGAACCAATAGAAAATAATAAGAAACTTCCTAAAATAACTCGATGGGAATCATAAAATAAAAGTCGACCACAAACCCCAACGTATAATAAAGCTAATTGTAATTTTAAATGATTTTTACCTAACCAAGAATCACTTTTTATTTTCACTAATTCATAGTGAGTTTTTCCTGTTTTTTTATCAACCCGTTTTTTTTGTCGCTGTTTTCCTAACCCCCTAAATAGTTGGGACATAAACCCTAATGGACAAATTCTGCGCCAAAATTCATGGCCAAAAACTAACAACATAAAGACACCACTAGGAACAATTAAACCCCAAAATAAAGAAGCCCCTAAACCATAGGGTTGTTCTGACAAACAAACCCCCTGAACTTGAATACAACTATCAAGATTTAATTTAAACGGACTCCAACTGGTATCAGCAGAGGTTAACCAAGGAGAAATCGGGTCATAAAACAAGGAAAAAATGAGAACTAGCCAACCACAGGCCAAAACCCATCTTACCCGGTGCATTACTTTTTCGGGAACGTTAGCTAACATGGCATTTACAACCGGTAAAATAATGAATTATAAATCAGTAGAGTCTTCTGAGGACTCTTGTTTAGCCTTTTTTTTATCAGCCAATTTTTTAAAGAGTGATTGTCCTCGTTTGGGAGGATAACTGACGCGATAATAGCGTTCTTCTCCTTTGATAGTTTCCTCGAGAAATCCCTTTTCTAATAAAGGTTGTAACGTTTTTAACGCTGTCTCTTCATCTTGACAAAGATGAATAGCAATATCGAGTAAACTAGCTTGATTTTGCCGACGAATCCAATTGACTAAATGATGTTGCGGTTTGGGCAATTTTTGCAACTCACGAAAGGATAAACCAGAGGAACGAGATGACTCGTCTTTTGAGAATTTAGCCATAATAGTGTCCTCTAGAATTAACCTTGAATATGAGAAACGATGCGTTGCACTTCCTTTGTTAATGGATGATCGGGATGCTGTAAGCAAAAAAGACCTTGACTCCCTAAGCGTAACATCTCTGTAGATAAGGGTAAAATGCCCGCTACAGGAAGTTGATAGGTTTCATGAACTTTATCTTTCAAAATGCCAAAATCAATGTCTGGTAAAGCTTTATTGACCACTAACAACATTTTAGGAACTTCTAATTCCTTAGCGACTTCCACAATAACCGCCGTTCCTAAATAGTCTTGTTGGTCTGGTCGTAGAATGATGACTAACGCGCTAGATAACCCAATGGAAAGTAAGGTTTCTTCGTTTAACCCTGGGTGAGTATCCACAAACAGATAATCTAACTCAAAGGTATCCCCAACCTCATAAAATCCTTGTTGTAGCAATTCTACGTCGTATCCTTCGCTGAGAATGGTGGCAATATCTTCACTTTTCATACTGGAAGGAATAAGGAAGATTTTACCATTAGAGTTACTGGCAGCCCCATTGGGTTCGTTTAACACATAGCTAACATCATAGGCAATTTGTTCGGCCGAACAATCATCATCCCAAAGATAATCATTGAGGGTTTTGTTAATTTTTGTTTCATCCAGGCGAAAAAGAATGTGAATTCCTGGAGATTGAATATCGGTATCAACAATACCCACGCGCTTGCCTAACATGGCCATTGTGGTAGCTAAGTTAGCCGTCATATTCGATTTTCCTGTTCCACCGCGATAGGAATGGATAGAAACAATTTGGGTCATAATAGGGTGTTTTAATGAGATTCAATCAGTAATAGGGTGCAAACAAGAAAACAGTTAATTCATCTCCAGGAGCTATCCTATAACTAGATGACAGAACAACATTAGAGTGAATTTTGGGACTCCTAGATCCATCTTTTTCATAGGAACTAATTTTCCAGCATTAACGGTTATTTCCTTGGTTGACAAAGGTAATGATCACTTATATCTGTTGCATCAGCACTTTTTCCATTGCCTTCTCTGTCACACTCCTCCAGTGATCTCTCTAACAATGTTAGTCTTCCCAAAAATGCTGTGGAAATCATCATATCTTAGTTTACTGAATCTTCGCTCAAAAATTAATATAGATTCAATCATGAGGAAAGTTAAGAAGAGGCAAGCGATCGCCTCTAAAGATTTCTTCACTTTCTTCTCCCCAGGCTAACCAGTCTTGGTTAATGGTTTTCATCGTCACTAAACCTGCTAACAAAGGAAGAGTTGCTAAACTAAGTCCTAAAGTTGTTAAATGGAAACACTGATTCTGATGGTTCATAATCTTGTACTGCTGTTGCCCCTAAGATTTTTCTATGGTTAAGGTTTGACAAAAGAAATGACACATCCATTTTATTATAGAATAAGTCAGTGATGGCTTGGGACTAGACAAACCCGATGAAGCAAGAATCTCCCGTTACAGGCGTAGCCTTAACGGTGAGAGTGTCAAATGGTAGGATTATTCAATAAAATAGACTATATTTATATTTATTTATGGCACCTCGCAACTCTTCCCCTAATGCTTCTCTAAATCGTCAAACTAACGGCACTCATCCTCATCGAGAGGCTGATTTTGACATTCAACAAGAGTTAGCTCGTCTTCAGGAGATCATTTATGAAAGTTTTCATATTCCTGTGTCAAGATGGACGATTATCGATGAAGACAAAGTATTAGAACAACTGGAGTTTATTGGTACCAAGATTCCTGAAGCCATCAGAAAAGCATTAGGGGTTCTTGAACAAGAACAAGAAATTCTGGCCAATGCTGAAGCTTATGCACAGCGTATTATTCAGCAAGCACAACAAGAAGCTGCAGAAATTCTAGACGAATCAGGGATTATTCAACAAGCTCAACATGAGGCCAATCAAATTCGCCAACAGGTACAAAACGAATGTGAAGCTATTCAAGCCCAAACCATGGCCGAAATTGAGCAATTACGCCAAGTAAGCAATGCAGAAATGCAGCAGTTACACCAAAATAGTTTAGCCGAAGCACAACAAATTCAAGAGGGGGCTGACGAATACGCAGATGCAGTTCTCACTCGCTTAGAACAAGAATTAGGGGAAATGTTAGGAGTGGTTCGTAATGGTCGCCAACAACTCTATAACCATTCTGCTCAACGTCAAACCAATACCCCAGTTAAACAAGTGTCTGGAAGTAATAAAAAACGGTAATAGGCTCAAAAAGTTTATGGCATAGGGAGTGTGGGGAGATGGAGGCAAATGTAAAATTTAGAATGTAGAATTTAGAATGAAAATACTTTTACCATTCTTAATTGCCTCTCTTCCCCCTCTTCCCACCCTTATGTATGAGGGGCAAGTTCTACTTTCTACCGGCAGGTGGGGCTGCTACCCCTTCTGATTTGATATTTGAAGGAGGATTAGGAGTTTTCTTCTCTTCTGGTGAAGCTTTTGGTGTAGAATCAGTGGAATTTTCAGGAGTTGGGGCCGGAGATTTAGGCTCTGGAGGAGCAGATGGAGTTTGATTTTGTTGCTCAACTTGAGGAGTAGGATTGGGTTGAGTCTGAGGTTGTTGAGACTCCGTTGGGGTTTTTGGTGTAGAATGATCGGAATTTTCAGGAGTCGGAGCCGGAGATTTAGGCTCTGGGGGAGCTTTGGGGGTTTGATTTTGCTCAACTTGAGGAGTAGGATTGGGTTGAGTCTGAGGTTGTTGAGACTCCGTTGGGGTTTTCGGTGTAGAATCAGTGGAATTTTCAGGAGTCGAAGCCGGATTTTTTGGCTCTGGGGGAGCTTTGGGAGTTTGATTTTGCTCAACTTGAGGAGCAGAATTCGGTTGAGTCGGAGTTTTGGGTTGTGATGAAGGAGAAACTTGAGGTTGATTGTTTCTTTGCCCTTCAACCACACCACTTCCACAGATTTTGGGATCGTACTGGAAGATGACCTTAACCCGTGTGGACTTAGGAAAACTGCGGGATCTAACTGCTTGTAATCCCAGATTATTGAAAAGACTATAGCCCGAACTTTGAGTCATAAATGGAGGTTTTCTCAGTTGTCCGTTGTCATTAACCAAAACATTATAGATGGCACTTACTTCTAATTTTCGGCTACAAGCAGCCTTCGGGTAAGCTGCTTTAATAGTCATCATTTGACTCGGTTTCAAAGTAACTCCGGTTTGCTGCATCCATTCGACATCCCTAAGTGTGGCATCTTCGGGTTTCGTCCCTTGCTCTTTATAGATTAAATTATCCTTTGCTGGTAAGGGATTGTTCATAATATTTCTAACAATTCCATCAAGATTTCTAGTATTTTCACCCTGTCGGTTGATATCCCTATTCGGACTCGGTGGAAGTGAAGGGTTAGTAGCCAAGGGATTTTGAGGATTAGGGCGATCGCCTTGGAAAAGTGGATTATTAGGTTTAACGGGAGTTGGATCGCCAAAATCAATATTTTGACGAAGATCAGGGGTTTCTCTATTTTCTAAATCAGGGACTGGGGGCTTTTTCAGGGTTGGAGTTTGTAGAGAAGGAGGAGGTAAGGGAATTCGACTAATGGGTGAAGGGGGACGAGGAAAAGATCGTTGTGGAGGGAGTTCAATGGGAAGTCTACTATAGTTATTGTAAGAAGGTAGAGGCGGTAAAGGAGGTAAAGCCGGAGGACTGGGTAAGTTGTTGAAATTGTTGGGTAAAGAAGACCCCAAGGAAGGGGAGTCTAACACAGGCAGATCCCCTAAACTGGAATTCGGGAATTCTGGCATACTGGATAAACCTGCGTTTTGATCAGGGAGACGACTTTGTTCGCTAGGATTTAATTCAATCACTGAAACATTGATGGGTTCTTTGTCTGTTCCTTCTGACTCAGAAGTCGGTAAATTGGCAACATAAGGAACCAGCAAAAACAAAGCTAGGCCATGAAGCCCGACAGAAACAAAGGTAGAAATAAGATTAGAATTAAAAATGCGAAAGGGTGCGCTTTCAAAATAGGAGGAGGCCATAGTGATTATACGTAGGTTTTTATAAGTAGTTGCTATTCTGTTAGTTTAAGACTTTTTCGGTTTACTTACTACCAATTGGGGTGGGCTATGCCCACCCTTTTTTTGTGACCGAGGCAACTGAGCCTCGGAAGGCAGGAGGCTCCAGGGCAGTGGAAAGCGCACCTTCGAGGATTTTTCTTCATCCCTTCCCCCTCAATACTGCTCGGCCTGCGGAAAATTGTCTGTTGAGACAAGCAGGGGGAGCAGGGGATGCAAGGGGAGCAGAGGGAGAAAATGGGACTTCCTCCTGGAGCCTACCTTAACTAAAGCGTAAAGAATATTCATTATCTAATAGATTAAGAGATAGCTTTTTCTCTTGATGTGTATAAGCGATTTTGGTATAAACCCGCGCGGAGGGACGGTGATCGTCATGATAGGATTTATATTTTTAGATAATTAGGTTTTAATTCTTCAAACATCAGGTAAGGAAGTGGTGTCATTCCCAATGCGCTATAAGTTTCTTGGGCTATACTATTATCTTGTTCAACATATAATCGGAACCCACAAACATCATCTTTGTTACTAGCAAGTTCTTTTATGAATTCATACATACTGCGGTAAATACCACGACGACGATATTCCTTTTCGACAAAAACACTTTGAATCCACCAAAATACTCCATTCCGCCAGTCACTCCACTCCCTAGTAATCATCAAACAGCCAACTACTTTTGAATCGACTTCTGCTACTACGTAGAACCCTTGTGATGGGTTGTTTAACAAAGTATTCACCCCGGCCAAAATGAGATCAGGCTGTAATACTTTTCCCTCAGTTTCTTTTGCCATTGCTTGATTAAAACTAGCAATCTCTCTCGCATCACTGAGTTGGGCTAGACGTATGCTTATAGTATCCAATGTTTAACTCAAGTTAGTTCGGTTCACAATATCTAGTTTACGCTAGTATTATTAGTATTCCCAATTGAACGTAAGCGAGGGTGATGTTCATGGATCTCATTCAACTTTTAACGGAAAATCTTGGCATACAGGATTCACAAGCTCAAGGGGGGGCTGGACTTCTTTTCCAACTGGCAAAAGATAAATTAGGGGACGATGATTTTGCTAAAGTAGCGGGTTATGTTCCAGGTATAGAGAATATGCTCTCGTCTGCTCCACAAGCTGGAGGAATGATGGGTGCATTAGGCGGATTAGCCTCAGCTATGGGAGGTGAAGCTGCTGGAATTGGAAACCTGATGAGTTTGGCTGGAGGGTTCTCCAAACTCGGATTAGATAGTGGAATGATAGCCCAGTTTGTCCCGATTATCCTCTCCTTTGTTCAAAATCAAGGAGGTGATGAAATTAAAACCCTTTTAGAAAACGTTTTGAATTGATCCCCTATCCTTGTTTGAGTTCATAAGCAAAACTCTCTTAATTTTCTTCGTAAAAAACGTCTTTAATGAGGTAGTAAGTACCTGGACAATAAGAACCTCTACCTACTTAGGGGGTAATTATTAAGTAAAGTATATTAATGTAATTTAATTTCAAGAGCCTCTTGTTGTTAAAGAGGTTGTTAAGCTATAATCAAAACATAGCTTTTCTATGTCCTAGATGTTAAGTTTTAAAGAAGTTAGGAACTGGGAAGGCAATCTTGATTGTGTTTAACTTTAGGACGTTTTTGATTATATTTTAAGTTTTGTCGGTATTTTTTTGTCGTCTGTTTCAGATTGATACACTGCGTGAAATTGACTTGAGAAATATGGTCGAGAACTGAGAAATTTAATAACAAAATCGGAGGATTTGTTATGGCTACAGTAATGGCTACAGGAAATTTACCTCTTTTAAGAGAAGGTGATAGTGGATCATCGGTTCGGTTTCTTGAACAACTGTTGTCTTCTATCTATTGGTTTAGTCAAAGACGAAATTGGCCAATCCTAATTACAGAGAATGTGATTTTTGATGCCAGATACGATGACCAATGTGCAAGGATTGTCACAGAGTTCCAACAAAACTACAATGCGACTTTTCCCTCGCCGGCACCTAATATAACAGTAGATGGAATTGTGGGTCCTGAAACATGGCAAGCTTTAGGTGATGCTATTTTTAGATATACCTATGCTATGCCATAAACCGACAAGTAGAATTGAGAGGGGGGCAAATGGTCCCCCATTGTTGTATTTAGGGGTCTGTGTTAGTTAATCCTTTAAGGCGATCACGTCCCTCTTTTTTGGCATCAAACAAGGCTTCATCTACTTGATCTACAAAGGATTTCATGTTTTCCTGCAAAGATGGGGTAATGGTTCCCACGCCCAGACTCATAGTGACGTATGGTTTAACATCAGAAGCTTTATGAGGTATCCGAAGACGACGAAGGGAGTCTAAAATTCTTTGAGCAACTTGTTTTGCCCCTTCATAGGGAGTGTCGGGTAAAATCACAGCAAATTCTTCTCCCCCATAACGAGCTACTAAATCCGCAGGCCGAAGGGTTGCTTGTGCTATGGTGGCTGCGACTTTCTTCAAACAGTCATCACCACCTAAATGCCCATATTTATCATTATAACGTTTAAAGTAATCAATATCTCCCAAAATGAGAGATAGGGGTTTTCTCTCTCGACTTAACCGTCGCCATTCTTGATCTAATGTCTCATCAAAACAACGACGGTTTGCTACTTCTGTTAACCCATCCATATTCGCCAAACGATATAATTTTTGATTGAGTTCATGTAATTCTCGATTCATTTTTTGTAAAGACGCTTCGTATCTTTGTTGTGCTTCATTGGCTCTTTTTTTATCAGTAACATCTGTTTGTACTCCCATGTAATAAATAATATTGTCTGATTCATCTTTAATGGGAGATAAGGACATTTCATTCCAAAATAATGAACCATCTTTACGATAGTTTCTAAGGGTGACATGACAAGATTGTCCTTGTTTAAGACAATGACGTATCTGCTCAAGTTGAGGTTGTTGGCGATCGCTTCCTTGTAAAAAACGACAATTTTTTCCAGCCACTTCTTCCAAGGAATATCCTGTCATTATTTCAAACCCTGGATTAACATAAATAATGGGATAATCAGAAGCAGTTGCATCGGTAATTATAATACTATTATTGGTGGCAGCGATCGCTTGATATAATAGGTGAGATTCCAGTGGTATTTCTTGATGGAATTGTTGAGAAACTTCTATTAATTCTAATTTCTTTTCTAAGTTTTTGTTGGTTTCTTTTAATTGTTGCATTTTTAAACTAATTTTTACTTTATTTTCAATCTTAACCAATAATTCTTCTTTTCGATAAGGCTTAATAATATAATCAATTATTCCTAGTTTTAACGCTTTTATTCTCTCTTCAAAATCATCAAAATCGCTGAAAAATATAATAGGAATATTAGTTGTTGTTTCTTGTTTTTTTAATTTTTTACATAGTTGATAACTATCTACTTTATCGAGATTGAATCCTAATAAAATTAAATCTGGAATTTCAGTCTCTACTGCAATTAAAGCCATTTCATAATCAATTGCTTGTCTCACTTTATAGCTTTCTTGTTCAAGAATTTGAGACAATAATTTTAAATTCTCAATTTGATTATCAGCAATGAGAATATCCGCTCTTTTTGTTTTGTGTGTATTCATAATTAATTGATTAATGGTTGGACAATTTCTCTAATTTTACGATAATTAAAATGATTAAGTAATTCTATCATGCTGATCATAACTGAATAATTATTCTCAGGAATTTGTTGAATTAATTCTTGTAAAACACTTCTATTACCTGAACTAGCAGCTAAATAAACTTGTTGAAGCCATTCTGAAGACATCATTTTTAAAGCAGAAGAATTTAAGTTTTTCAGAATTGTTCCCGTACTGATCATTTCAATATCTTTATGAAAATAAAGATATTGAACTCCTAAATAAAAATTAATTTTTTCTAAAATTAATTCAATGGCAAATGGTTTACAAAGACAATCATCACACCATAATTGTAATTCATCCACTTGACTATCTTCGAGTTTTCCTGATGCTATTCCAATAATAGTTATTTGATCTAGTGATTGAGAATTTTTGATATCATCCATTATTTTATTATTCTCTAATAATAGCAGTTTCGTGTCGACAAAAATCAAATGAGGCTGCCAACTGTCTGATATATCTAAAGCATCTTTTAGGTTACTTGCTTCTTGAGTATTAAACCCAATAGGTTGCAAGAAATTTATTAATAATTGGCGACTTTCATTTTGATCATCAATAACCAAAATACGATAATCTGGTTCATATTCCGCTAAGCTTATTATTTTTTGTTTTTGATAATTTTGCTGAGTTTCTTCTGGTTTTGGAATGGTAAATGGCAAATGGAATTGAACGATTGTTCCTCTACCTAATTGACTTTTTAAGTAAATTTTACCTCCCATTAACTTCACTAATTCAGAAGTAATAGATAATCCTAAACCAACCCCTTTATTGTTTGTTGATCCAAAAAAAGGCTCAAAAACTTTGCTTTGAATTTCTATAGGAATACCATTGCCACGATCTTCTACTTCAATCCAAAGATTTTTTTGATCAAGACTATCAATATTATCATCACTATTATTATCGACAAGCCAAGCCTGATTATCACAAAATAATCTGATAGTAATGATACCTTTATTAGTCGATTTTATAGCATTATCTAAAAGGTTAATTAAAATTTTTCTAAGTTTATTTTCATCAATTTTTATATAGGGAGAAACTTCTGGATCGATATAATAATTTAACTTTATTTGTTTTACCTGAGCTTGCTGCTCAAATTGCCTTAAAATAGAAATAACTAAATTCTCTAAATTCACAACAGTCCACTGAATAGATACTTTTCCTGATGTTAATTTAGAAAATTCTAATATTTGGTCAAATAATTTCAATAGATATTGGCTATTTTGTTGTATAATATGAAAGTGATTTTGTTGTTCTACTGTAAAAGCGAAACTATTATGATAACTTAATAAATCCAAAAATCCTAAAATGTTGTTCAAAGGGACTCGTAATCCATGATTTATTTTATCTATAATTTGACTTTTCTCTTCATGGACTTTTTCCAGTTGCTCGGTTCTTTTTTCAACTATTTTCTCCAAGTCTTTAGTCATTCTTATTAAAGCATTTGTTCTTTCTTTAATCACTTGTTTAACATGATTTTTTTCTAATAAAGTTTTCCACAAATAAGTTGTCGTTAATGTAGTAAATCCTAATCCTAATAGCAAAACTAAAGCAGATTTTATAACAATAATTTCCTGGTTGATTTCAGGAATAATAGTAAGAAACCATTGCGTATCAGCTATCATTAAGTTTCTGTGGCATGGCAATGATATTTGACAACTTGCTGGAAGAGAAAAAGGAATAGTAGTAGAAGTATTTATTGTTTGAGTTTTACGATCAAAAGAGAAAATAGTAGTATTATTTTTTAAGGTTTTTGTATTACTAATGAAAAAACTATGATGAGAAGAAGATGAATGATTAACAATCATTGTAACTAAATCTTCAATTCGATATACTGTATAGACAATTCCTCTAAATTCTTGACGACGTTCTTCAATTGTTTGGGGATAACTTTTCTGACGATAAATAGGATAATATAGCATCAATCCTTTTCCACCATTAATTAGATTTATGGGCTGACTCGCCGTAATTTCTCCTGTATCTCTTGCTGTTACTAAAGGACTATTGAAACCTTTATGAGAACTCAATTCTAGTCCAATAACTGATTGATAAAGTTGTTGTGGTTCGCCATAAGTCACTGGAAAGTATTCAATTTGATTATTCAGATCAGTTTGATTTTTAGCCCAGATTTTAAAATCAACAAAACCAGAATTTTTCATATTTTTTTCATAAAAAAAACGTTCTTCTTGAGAAATTCTTGGAACCCAAGCCATACCTAAAATGCCTGAATTTTCATCTAAAAAATGCTGAGTAAAAAGTTTAAAATTTTGACGAGTGACTTCATCAGAAGAATCATAAAATGCTCCCAAAGCCTGAGTAATATTAGTATATTCTTGAATATGTTGTTCTAAATGTTCAACCAAATGATCTCCTTGTTTTTCAAAATTTGTTTTAACTTTATAAACTTCTGAAGACCAATGGATCAAAGCAACAATAAGAGAAAGTCCTCCTCCTATGAAAACACTAATCACTAGAGGAAGATAGAAAGATAAATAACGAGAGGAAAACGGTGATCTCATCACAAGAAACTACCAACCTAGAAAGCAAAGGTGATACAAAAACCCTAATGTAATCACTTTAATTTTATTTCTGAAAATAAGTAGCAATTGGGGCTATTATATAGGCTAACTTATAGCGATTATGATAGTTTCAGTAAACCTACGGATTTCTGTCAATCTTTTCTTTCACCACAATACATAATTTTACTTATAACTGACTTCACTCTGTCATCCTCCATTTGTCGAAGTACACTCACTTAACCGAAGTATTGATACATCCAATTGAAAACTGCTATAAGATGACTGAGAGCTTAGTTCATTAGTCTTACTCTTGTTTGTAAAGTTTTTCTATACTATATTAAGAGTAGTAACTAAAATTTTAAAAAGTACATAAGAGGATTTTTTATGCCCTATACTACAGAAGAAGGCGGACGCTTAAACAATTTTGCAGTAGAACCTAAAGTGTATGAAGCCAAGCCTCCCAGTCCCTCTCAACAACGTAATTACATTATCATGGGAGTTGTGTCCGCATTATTAATTGGTGGCTTACTCACGGTTGCTATTTATGCCTCCTCCAATGTTGGTGTTAGCTAACACCTATAAACGAATGCCACTAAGTTAACGTAAAAGCCTTTGTGGGCAGGGGGTGCAGTGGGTGCAGAGGGTGGAGAGGGAGAAAGATTTTTTCTGGCCAAGTCAGGGTTGTTGTGAAGATTTTTCCTCCTCTGCTTCCGGGAGCCTCCTCTGCTTCCTCTGCTCGTGGTAAAGCTTCCGGCTTATCTTAGCGGCATTCACCTATAAACTTTTGAGGGAGCGTTAGCCAGTCCGTTTTAATGGCTTGTAGTGTAGCTAGAGCCACTTTTAACTTGCTGTGGTATGGCATTCCATTTGAGATGTGAAACTCAGTTGAAGAGTCAATAGGATACCCCTATATCCCACAAAATCGGTGATCGCCAACGAGAAAACCCCTAGAGGATAAGGGTTTAACCGAAAGAATCGCCGATTTCCCCAGCTAATACTCTGTTGTGAGATTTTAAGTAAGATACTTAGCTTCTTCCGCAAGAAGCCCCACGCCATAAATACGCTCAAAAAAGCAACATTTTGGCGTGGGATGAATTGCGGGCAATAATTTTGATATAATACAAATAAGCGGTATAAGAGAGAGTAGCCGTGGTGGGCGAACTC
>JASJDD010000102.1 GCA_030065735.1 Crocosphaera sp. | reverse complement strand
TAAAATGTCACAATTAATAAATAATCGTTAATCACTGAGGTTACCATTAATGGTTGTCAGTCGAGAGAAAACACCTACAGCACAAGAAACCTTTTTACAAATGGCTCAAGCAGCCGGCCTACGAGGGCGGTTGTTAATTACCATTGGTTTATTAATTTTAATTCGTTTTGGGATTTTTATTCCCATTCCCGGCATTGATCGGGCAAAATTTGTTTCAGCTATTAGCAACAGTCCAGTATTGGGCTTTTTGGATATCTTTACCGGGGGCGGGATTTCTACCCTAGGGATTTTTGCCCTGGGTATTCTCCCTTTCATTAATGCCTCCATCATTATGCAGTTGTTAACTGCAGCGATTCCTTCCTTGGAAGATTTACAGAAAAACGAAGGAGAAGCCGGAAGACGGAAAATTTCTCAAATTACCCGTTATGTGGCCGCTGGCTGGGCTGTGATTCAAAGTACAGCCATTACCGTTGGGTTATTACGAGAATTTGCTCTAGGGGACTCCTTTTGGTTTGTTCCTGAAACCGTTTTAGCTTTAACCGCCGGTTCCATGTTCGTGATGTGGGTATCGGAGTTAATTACCGAACGAGGCATCGGCAATGGAGCATCATTGTTGATTTTTGTGAATATTGTGGCTAGTTTGCCGAGAACTTTGGGAAATGCCATCAATATAGCCCAAACTGGCCAACGGAGGGCGGTGACAGAAGTGGTTATCCTCTTTTTAGTCTTTCTCCTGATGATTGTGGGTATCGTCTTTATTCAAGAAGGAACTCGACGCATTCCCATCATCTCAGCCCGTCGTCAAGTGGGGCGTAAGCTTTATCGGGAAAGAACCACCTATTTACCCCTAAGACTCAATCAAGGGGGGGTTATGCCCATTATTTTTGCCTCTGCTGTGTTGATTTTACCTCAATCATTAGCAGGATTTTTTAGGAATGAAGGGGCAGTGAGTCAAGTGTTAGCTCAAGTGACTAACGCACTGCGACCGGGAACTTGGGTTTATGTAGGAGTTTATTCCTTATTAATTCTCTTCTTTAGCTATTTCTACGCTTCTCTCATCGTTAACCCCGAAGATGTCTCGAAAAACCTCAAGAAAATGGGATCGAGTATTCCTGGGATTCGCCCAGGGGAAAAAACGAAAGAATATTTAGAAGGAGTCCTCAACCGTTTGACCTTCCTTGGTGCCATCTTTTTGAGCTTTGTAGCGACGGTTCCTACTTTAGTTGAGGCTTCATTGACGGAGGTGCAAGGGGTTTTCCAAGGCTTAGGTGCCACCTCTCTCTTAATCCTCGTCGGTGTTGCCATTGACACAGCTAAACAAATCCAAACCTATGTCATCTCTCAACGTTATGAGGGCATGATTAAACAATAAAACACTTGGGTTAAGGAACCGTTGGTTCATTAACCCTACTCTCAAATAATAATTGACACAACAACAACAAGATTATGAGTACAGGGAAGGGATTAATTTTTTTGGGTCCCCCTGGTTCGGGAAAAGGAACCCAAGCCCAAGAATTATCACAAGAACTGAAGATTCCCCACATTTCCACTGGCGAAATGCTACGAGAAGCGATCGCCAAACAAACTGCTTTAGGACAAAAAGCCCAAACTTATGTAGACCAAGGGGAATTGGTGCCTGATGAGTTATTGTTAGATTTAATTGAAGAACGGTTAAATGAGGAAGATGCACAAAACGGATGGATTTTAGACGGTTTTCCTCGTAACCTGGCTCAAGCTGAATTTTTAGATAAATTGCTCCACAAATTAGCTAAGTTTTCCGAACAAGCGATTAATTTAGAGGTTCCCGATCAAGTGATTATTGATCGTTTGTTATTACGGGGGCGAAAAGATGATAACGAAGAGACGATTCGCCGCCGCTTAGAAGTTTACCGAGAAAAAACCCAACCTGTCCTTGACTATTATCGTCAACAGGACAGACTCTCTTCTGTTGATGGCAACCGCGAACTGCAAGAAGTCACCAAAACCCTTAAAGCAGTGGTCGCTTGAGACAACCATTTAATTCGGTAAAAAGTCAAGAGTAATCAGGAGGTTTGCTAAGATATGTAAGGGAAAGTTGATCGTGACCCTTCTTTTATGATAAAGAAACGTCCGACCAGAACAAAAATTCATCTTTTCCTAATTATACTATTTGAGGCATCAGATTGTGTCAAAACAAGACTTAATTGAAATGGAAGGAACCGTAACCGAGTCTCTTCCTAACGCTATGTTTCGAGTGGATCTTGACAATGGGTTTAACGTATTAGCCCATATTTCCGGCAAAATCCGCCGTAACTATATTAAAATTCTGCCAGGCGATCGGGTTAAAGTTGAATTAACCCCCTACGATCTCACCAAAGGGAGAATTACTTATCGGCTTAAAGGGAGTAAAAAGTAAGGTGCTAGGGGAATGAAAATCCCCTAATTATAACCTCTCAAACCACTATTTTAGCTGACATAAACAAGCAACTTTTGCTATAATAATAAGCTTGCAGTCCTGCTGTAGAAAAATCCATGAAAGTTAGACCATCAGTCAAAAAAATGTGCGAAAAATGTCGCGTTATACGGCGGCGGGGGAGAGTCATGGTACTGTGTACTAACCCAAAACACAAGCAACGTCAGGGTTAGAATGACATCTCCTAAACACCCTAGAAACATTAGGCAAACAAGAACACGCTCAGAGGGAAAACAAAAGTGGCAAGGATATCTGGTGTTGACCTGCCAAGGGATAAGCGAGTCGAAATTGGCTTAACTTATCTGTATGGCATTGGTTTATCACGATCTCAAGAAATTTTAGCAGAAACCGGTGTCAATCCTGACACCCGTGTGCGAGATTTAAGCGACGAAGATGTGGCTAAGTTACGCTCCTACATCGAAAACAACTATCAAATCGAAGGGGATTTGAGACGTTGGGAAGCCATGAATATCAAACGATTGGCTGACATCGGTACCTATCGGGGTCGTCGTCATCGTCAAGGACTTCCCGTCAGAGGACAACGGACACGAACAAACGCCCGTACCCGTCGAGGTAGAAGAGTGACCGTTGCTGGGAAGAAAAAAGCTCCCTCGAAGAAATAATCACTATCCATTGACCATTGATCAGTTACAGAGACATTTCAGCGAAAGATTATGGCGCGACCAACAAAAAAAGGCGGACCCAAAAAACAAAAGAAAAACGTTCCTAACGGGGTGGCTCATATTCAGTCCACTTTCAACAATACCATTGTCACCATTTCCGACACCAAAGGAGATGTCATTTCCTGGTCTTCGGCCGGTGCCAGTGGCTTTAAAGGGGCAAAAAAAGGGACACCCTTTGCTGCTCAAACAGCTGCTGACTCAGCAGCCCGTCGAGCGATCGATCAAGGAATGCGACAAATAGAAGTTATGGTGAGCGGACCGGGTGCTGGTCGGGAAACAGCTATCCGCGCACTACAAGGGGCAGGATTAGAAATTACCTTAATTCGAGATGTTACCCCCATTCCCCATAACGGCTGTCGTCCTCCAAAACGACGTCGAGTTTAGCCAACTGGTCCCATTTTCATCACACTATGAATATTTGGCGTTAGAACAGACACGAATAAGAGTGTCTGGGAGGCATTTGACAATGAAGGGAGGTCACTAAACGTGGCGCAATTTCAGATTGAGTGTATAGAATCTAAGACTCAGAAAAATCAGAGTCAATATAGTAAATTTGTCCTGGAACCCTTGGAACGGGGTCAAGGGACAACGGTTGGCAATGCCCTCAGACGGGTATTATTGGCCAACTTAGAAGGCACAGCAGTAACCGCCATTCGCATTGGCGGGGTAAATCATGAATTTGCCACCATTCCTGGGGTCAGGGAAGATGTCTTAGAAATCATGTTAAACATGAAAGAGATCGTCCTCAAAAGTTATACCGATCAGCCCCAGATTGGTCGCTTGGTGGCTAGTGGGGCAGCCCATATAACCGCAGGCCAGTTTGATTTACCCTCAGAAGTGGAAGTGGTTAACCCCACTCAACCCATTGCTACCTTAACAGAGGGGGCAAAATTAGAAATGGAATTTCGCATCGAAAAAGGTGTGGGATATGTCCCAGTAGAACGAGCAAGTGATGAACCCACTGCCCTCGACTTTTTGCAAATCGATGCTGTGTTTATGCCAGTGACCAAGGTTAATTACAGTGTAGAAAGTATTCGCGGGGAAGAAGGAGAAGCCAAAGATCGTCTCATGCTAGAGATTTGGACCAATGGGAGTTTTAACCCCAAAGAAGCCCTATCTAAAGCAGCAGAAATCTTAGTGGACTTATTTAATCCCCTCAAAGACCTTAATCAACTAGAAACTGCCGTTCCTGAATACCCAGATGAGGAAAATCCTCAAAGTCAGATTCCCATCGAAGAATTACAGCTATCCGTACGGGCTTACAATTGCTTAAAACGGGCGCAAATCAATACGGTGGCTGACTTGTTAGATTATAGTCAAGAGGATTTGCTAGAAATTAAAAACTTTGGCCAAAAATCGGCAGAAGAGGTCATTGAAGCCTTACAAAAACGTTTGGGGATTACCTTACCCCAAGAGAAGGCAAAAGCTTGATGTTGATCAATCATGACTGTTGTCAATGGGGTGATTGATCATTATCGAGATAATAGGGTCTAAAACCTGGCTTTTAAAAGACGTTCGGCGAAGACTTCGGCGTGAGATCAGTCGAACGCTCAGTCGAGTCGGGAAAAGTTTTTGGAGCGAGGCATAAATCCTCTCCTGCTTTCAACAACTTCTGTGCGATAGCGCCGGAGCGGAGTGAGGAACTTCTGTGCGATAGCGCCGGAGCGGAGTGAGGAACTTCTGTGCGATAGCGCCGGAGCGGAGTGAGGAACTTCTGACTTCTGACTTCTGACTTGATTATCACTGTTCTATTATTTTAGGGAGGAAACCATTATGCGTCATCGGTGTCGCGTCCCTCATTTGGGCAAACCCGCCGACCAACGAAAAGCTTTATTGCGATCGCTGACAACGGAGTTAATTCGTCATGGTCAAATCAAAACCACGAAAACCCGTGCTAAAGCAGTCCGTTCCGAAGTGGAGCGAATGATTACCTTAGCTAAGGACGGCTCATTATCCGCTAGACGGAGAGCCATGGGTTATCTTTACGATAAACAATTGGTTCATGCCTTGTTTGCTGAAGCTCCAGAACGGTACAGCGACCGTAACGGAGGATACACCCGCATTGTACGGACGATTCGTCGTCGGGGAGATAATGCAGAAATGGCCATCATTGAGTTAATGTAAGCGCTTCTTTTCAAAACGGTAATAGGGGTTGTCTATGGACAGTTTAAAGCCACAACCAAAGAGAAAACGAGTTGCCCTGGTGATTCAGTATCAGGGAAGTCGTTGTCATGGTTGGCAGAGACAACCGAACCAGCGTACCGTTCAAGAAGACATTGAAACCGCCATTGCTCAAGTTCTAGGCTATCACACTCCCATTCATGGGGCAGGGCGAACCGATGCCGGCGTTCATGCAGCAGCCCAAGTCGCCCATTTTGACGATGTTAGCCCGATTCCTCCCCAACGATGGGCAGATATTTTAAACCAGCGACTGCCTGAAGATATCTTAATTCGAGGGTCAGCGGCAGTTCCTTTAACTTGGCACGCTCGATTTTCGGCTTTGTGGCGACGTTATCGTTATACCTTTTACACTGATAAATGCCCGAACTTGTTTGTCAAGCCCTTTAGTTGGCACTATTATTATGAGCCATTAGACGTGGAATTGATGCAAACAGCGTTGAATCCCTTATTGGGCAAACACCATCTTGCAGCCTTTCGTCGGGCAGGTTCCCACCGCCATCATTCTTGGGTTGAAGTTCAAGAAACTCAATGTTATCGTCGAGGGCCGTTTATTCATTTAGAAATCCAAGCCAACGGGTTTTTATACGGAATGGTACGGTTATTGGTGGGACTGTTGGTGGAAGTGGGAAGCGGTAAACGCTCCCTGGCCAACTTTACTGACATTTGGCAAAATCAACAGCGTGAACAAGTTAAATATTCTGCCCCGGCCAAGGGTTTATGTTTATTGAGAGTGGGTTATGCGGATTTTCCCTTATCTTCCCATATTTGGTTTGATACTCAACCTTTATTTGTGTTTAGAGAAAACAGGGACAATGCTTACTTAAACTCTGATATGGTTTTTCTTTGATGAAAACAACAACCTAGTTGATCTTTTATTACTTAACTATCCATGACTAAAACAATTACACCGTCACCAGAAATAGTTGACAAGAAATGGTATGTCATAGACGCAGCCGATCAGCGTTTAGGACGACTCGCTTGTGAAGTGGCTAAAATTCTACGGGGCAAAAATAAGCCCATCTATACCCCTCACATGGACACAGGGGATTTTGTCATCATCATTAATGCTGACAAAGTGGTAGTCACCGGTCGCAAAAGCACTCAAAAATTATATCGTCGTCACTCTGGAAGACCCGGAGGGATGAAGGTAGAAACCTTTGACAAGCTACAAAAACGCATTCCTGAGAGAATTATTGAAAAAGCCGTTAAGGGAATGCTTCCTAAAAATGCTTTGGGTCGCCGACTGTTTACTAAGTTAAAAGTCTATGCAGGACCCAACCATCCTCACCAAGCTCAACAACCTGAAGAATTAACCCTCAATACTATTCCCAACGGAGATAAATAATGCAAGCAACTGACAACACAGATAAAGTCGTTTACTGGGGAACCGGTCGCCGTAAATCAGCCATCGCTAGGGTTCGTCTTGTTCCTGGTACTGGCGAAATTATCGTTAATAAAAAGCCAGGGAATATCTACTTCAATCGGATACCTAACTATATTCAAAGGATTAAAGCGCCCCTGGAAACCTTAGGATTAGAAAGTGATTATGATATCCTGGTCAATGCTCATGGGGGGGGTTTAACCGGTCAAGCAGATGCTATTAAACTAGGAGTGGCTCGAGCGTTATGTGAATTAGCCCCGGAAAACCGTCCTCCCCTCAAAGCAGAAGGCTATCTCACCCGTGATCCTCGTGCTAAAGAACGGAAGAAGTACGGGTTACACAAGGCGCGTAAAGCTCCCCAATACTCTAAGCGATAATCCGTTATTGGTCAATTTAGTAAAGAGACAAACATTATGGCAAAATCTGATATTCATCCCACTTGGTATCCAGAAGCAAAGGTTATTTGTAACGGAGAAGTCGTCATGACGGTGGGATCGACTCAACCTGAGATTCATGTGGAAGTTTGGTCCGGTAATCATCCTTTCTACACCGGAACCCAGAAGATTATTGATACAGAGGGACGGGTTGATCGTTTCCAAAAACGTTATGCGATGATTGGCAAAAAAGGCAAGAAAAAAGCACCCCAAACAGATGCTTCCCCAGAAAAATAGCCAACAGAGTCAATTGTCTGACCCAGCAGAGTTTCTGCTGGGTTGTTGTTTATCAGAATTAAAGAATGTTTAATTAATTCTCAATTCTCAATTTTTGGTAGCTGATAACTGTTAAAGAAGAGGAATATTATGGCTGAATCCTATTTATTAGAAAAATTACAATCCGTTGAACAAACTTATCAAGAATTAACCCGTCGTTTGGCTGATCCTGATATTGCGACGAACCCCGATGAATTACAACGAGTGGCTAAAGTGCGATCGTCTCTGGAAGAAACGGTTAATACTTATGAAACTTGGAAACAAACCCAAGAGGAATTAAAAGGAGCAAAACAAATTGTTAAAGAAGCCGGTGGTGATCCCGAAATGAAGGAAATGGCTGCGATGGAAGTGAGTGAATTAGAAGAAGAGTTAGAACGTTTAGAAGAACGGTTAAAAATTCTTTTATTACCCCGTGATCCCAATGATGATAAGAATATTATGTTAGAAATTCGCGCCGGAACCGGTGGGGATGAAGCGAGTATTTGGGCGGGAGATTTAGTGAGGATGTATTCTCGTTATGCTGAGTCCCAAAAATGGAATGTTAAGCTGGTAAGCGAGTCTTTGGCGGATATGGGTGGCTTTAAGGAGGCTATTCTCGAAATTACTGGGGAACAGGTTTACAGTAAGCTCAAATTTGAAGCCGGGGTTCATCGGGTGCAACGGGTTCCGGTGACAGAAGCAGGGGGACGGGTTCATACGTCTACAGCAACGGTAGCGATTATGCCAGAGGTAGATGAGGTGGAAATTGAGATCGATCCCAAGGATATTGAAATGACCACCGCACGATCTGGAGGTGCCGGTGGACAAAACGTTAACAAGGTGGAAACGGCAGTAGATTTAACTCATAAACCGACCGGTATTCGGATTTTTTGTACGGAAGAGCGATCGCAGCTACAAAACCGTGAACGGGCGATGCAAATTTTACGGGCTAAGTTGTATGAAGCGAAGTTACGGGAACAGCAAGAAGCGGTGAGTTCCATGCGGCGATCGCAGGTAGGAACGGGATCGCGTTCAGAAAAAATCCGCACTTACAATTATAAGGATAATCGGGTGACGGATCACCGTTTGGGTCAAAATTTCGCTTTAGTTGGTGCTTTGGAGGGTAATATTGACCATATTATTGAGTCTTGTATTTCTCAAGATCAACAGGAACGTTTAGCTGAGTTGGCTAATTCTCCTGAAACAGCAGATTCTATTACCTAACAATTATTAGTTTTTCAGTTATTGAAGGGGAGAAAAGATGACCATTATTCAATGTCTTCATACGGCTATTTTAGTGTCTGACTTAGAGAAAGCAGAACAATTTTATGGCAATATATTAGGGTTAGAAAAGGTTGATCGCCCTTTAAAATATCCTGGAGTTTGGTATCAAATTGGTGATTATCAAATCCATTTAATGGTACATTCTGACTTTAATTTTAGTTTATCAAATCAAGAAAAATGGGGACGTAATCATCATTTTGCTCTGGGAACTGATAATCTCAGTGAAATAATTGCTCGTTTACAAAGTCATGGTTATCCTGTCCAAATGAGTCAGTCGGGTAGAGCAGCTTGTTTTATTCGAGATTTTGATGGAAATGTGGTCGAAATTAATCAATTGTAATAGAAGAAAATGATAGTTATTCATCATTTCTCTACTTATTAGAACGATAACGTAATACTAAGATAGTAATATCATCTGATTGAAATTGATTGGTAGAAAATTCAAATACGGCATTTTGTAGCTCAGAAACGATAGTCTGAGAGGATTGTTCATTTCGTAGTTGATTAAGAATTTCACAGGTTTTTTCATTAGAGAAAAAGCCACCATTTTGATCTTCAGCTTCTGTTACCCCATCTGTATATAATACTAAAGTATCTCCTGGTTGAAAAACAAATTCTGCCATATTATAAGTGATATGATCATCAAATCCTAATAACGTTCCTGTCGGAACTTTTAAGAAATCAAAGGCTCCATTATATGGAGCAAAAAAAGGAGAATTATGGCCACCATTAACATAAGTAATTTTTCCTGATGTAACATCAATAATACCGACAAACATAGTGACAAACATACAATTATCATTATTTTTACATAAATGGCGATTAATTGACTCTACAATATTTGTTAAAGGTTGGATTCTTGACATAGTAACGCGGAGTAATGTTATGACTCGAATCATAAACAAAGCTGCTGGAATACCTTTTCCTGACACATCTCCAACAGCAATACAAAGATGATTTTGATCGATGGGAAAAACATCATAGAAGTCTCCTCCCACATCTCTAGCTGGGACTAATGTTGCTGCTACATCAATCTGGGGATAATTGGGTGCTAAACAGTTACCATCGGGAAGAATATTCGCTTGAATTTGACTCGCTGCTTGAATATCTTTTTGAATTTGTTGTAGTTCTAGGTGTTTTTTAATATTATTTAAAGCGATTTCATCCCGTTTCCGCATTCGATTTGATAATCCTTGAAGTAAGTTTTTACTAACCCCAGGAATTAAAATTAAGTCTTGCCAAAATACGGTTTCAGACATCATCAATAATTGACTTTTTTGACTAGAATAAACATTAGCAGAAACAGGTTCATTTTCAATAATCGACATTTCTCCAATTGACTCCCCAGGAAAAATAGAAAATCCCATTTCCATATTTATTATCTCATTTCCTGTATCAGTTAAATAAACCCGCAATTCCCCTGATAGTAGTATCCAAAAATGATGATTTTCTTCTCCTGCTTTAATGAGAGTTTCTCCTTTTTCAAGGGTCTTAATTTGACATTTCTTTAAAAGAGACTTAATAAGTTCTAGTGAAACTCCTTTGAATAGTTCATAGTTTGCTAAAATTTCAGGCTCGAAGGAGGTTCCATGTTCCATAGTCTTATTCTCTTTTTTTTGAGTGTTTTTCATTTAATTTTCTCATTTTTCATATACTAAATCTAATGAGTTTATAAATTATTTTGATCAAACTTCATGATTAATAACAATTTCTAAACAGTTTTTGCCGTCTAATCTTTGATAGTTACATTCATCACTATACTGTCGAATTAGATGAATCCCTAACCCACCAATTTTAACTGATTCTAAATCATCTGCAAATTCAACTTCAGGTTTATCTAAAGGATTAAAAGGGATTCCATCATCTTCTATTTTCAGGGTAACTTGAGTTTTCGAGTAGTCTAATTCAAGTTCGATAAAATGTTCTGCATCGTCAGAATAAGCATTATCAATAATGTTGGTAACAACTTCCGCTAAAAGCAAATCAAGACGAAATACAATATTGTCAGAAATTTCTAAACGTTCAGCTAATAAACTAAGCCAATCACTCATTCTTTCTAACTCTTCATGTTGGTTAAAAAGACGAATTTTATAAGGACTAGAATATGGATTAGAAATGTTAGGAGAATACATCACATTTACGTAATATGTTGAGATGTTCAATATCTACTTATTCATTCGGAAACCATAGGAATGACTGCTTGACAAGCTTCATCATAATCATGATAAATTTCAATCAATTTCTCGATACCTGATGTCTTAAAAATATCTTCAACCATTGGCTGTGGATTTAAAATTACCATTTTACTACCTCGTTTCTTTATAGCTCTTGCAGAAGAAAGTATAAGGCGAATTCCAATGGACGCTAAAAATTCAACTTCAGCCATATCTATTATTACAGGTACTTTAGAACAGGTAACCTGAGCATTAAAGGGCATTTCAATTTGATTGGTTCCCTTTAAATCCATCCGTCCCGCTAGATTAACTTTTTCTATTCCATTATCTAGCTTTTCTACGTTAAAGTCCATAATCCTTTCTTAATTTAACGAAATTGATTGTATTTAATATTATACTACCAGAAAAGGATTAAATAATCTCCCGTTACAGGCACTATAAGAGCGCAACGGGATGATTATGTGAACTACCCAACACCGAATCAAAGATTACGGTGTGGGCTTCCTACCCAACAGATAGCGGTGTACTAAAGTTTATTCGTCTTCACTGGTAATTTCCTCAACTATTGCCCCTTCTGGAAGTTGAGTCGGATCTAACTTAAGAATTAACACAGCCAACGGTGGTAAACATAAATCCAGGGAATAAGGTTTATTATGGAAAGACCATTCATCAGCCCATTTACCCCCTAAATTCCCCATATTACTACCCCCATATTTTTTAGCATCACTGTTAAATAATTCAACATAATATCCCGCTTCAGGAACTCCTATACGGTAATGACTATGGGGTTGGGGCGTAAAGTTACAAACCACCACTAAAGTATCTTCAGCATCATCGCTGCGGCGAAGAAAAGAAACCACGCTATGGCTATTATCGTTACAATCAATCCATTCAAACCCATGATATTCAAAATCGTGGGTGTATAACGCCGGTTCCTGTTTATAAAGGGCGTTGAGATCCGTAAAAAATTGCTTCAGTTGTTGATGGGGTTCGTACTGTAATAAATGCCATTCTAAGTCACCCCACACATTCCACTCACTCCACTGGCCCAACTCCATACTCATAAACATGGTTTTTTTACCAGGATGGCTGTACATATAGGTGAATAAAGCGCGAACATTGGCGTATTTCTGCCATTCATCTCCAGGCATTTTACCCAATATATTGCTCTTTCCATGCACCACCTCATCATGGGATAACGCCAGCATAAAGTTTTCGTTGTAAAAATACAACATACTGAAGGTGACGTTATTTTGATGGTATTGACGGGAATGGGGATCGATCCCGAAATAATCTAACATATCGTGCATCCAGCCCATATCCCACTTGAGATTAAATCCTAACCCACCATCATAAACCGGCCGAGATACTTTTTCCCATTCTGTGGACTCTTCAGCAATGGAAAGAATACCTGGAAAATACTCGAATAGCAAAATATTGACTTCACGTAAAAAACTAACTGCTTCGATATGTTCATCACCCCCATATTCATTGGCGATCCATTCCCCATCTTTACGTAGATAGTTACGATAGATCATCGAAGCTACTGCATCGACCCGAATGCCATCAATATGATACTTATCAAACCAAAATAGAATATTAGCCACTAAAAAGTTACGCACTTCATGACGGCCGTAATTAAAGACTAAGGTTCCCCATTCCTTATGTTCACCAATGCGAGGATCGGCGTGTTCATAAAGATGAGTTCCGTCAAAATAAGCTAACCCGTGGGAGTCTTTAGGGAAATGCCCCGGAACCCAGTCTAAAATCACGCCGATGTTGTTTTCGTGGCACTTATCCACAAAATACATGAAATCTTCCGGACGACCAAAACGGGAGGTTGGGGCATAATATCCAGTGACTTGATACCCCCAAGATCCATCAAACGGATGTTCGGCAATGGGTAATAATTCGATATGGGTGTATCCCATATCTTTGACATAGGGGATTAGTTTTTCGGCTAATTCGTAGTAACTGAGAAAACGGGCCCCTGGGTTCCATTCTGAGACAATGACGGGATCAGCTTCTCCGTTGAGTAAAGGCATTTTTTCGGCGGAAGAAGCGTGTAACCAAGACCCCAAATGAACCTCATAAACAGAAACGGGTTGCTTGAGAGGATCGCTATTACGTCGCTTTTCTAACCATTCCTCATCATGCCACTCATGAATATGATCAATATCCACCACAATAGAAGCGGTGTTAGGACGCACTTCCCGATAAAAGCCATAAGGGTCAGATTTTTCATAGATATGACCCTCACTATTTTTGATCTCATATTTATAGACTGTCCCTGGCCCTATTTCCGGCACAAACAACTCCCAGATGGTGTTGTTGCGTTTACGCATCTGGTGTTCTCGACCATCCCAGTTATTAAAATCTCCGATAATAGAAACATTTCGCGCATTAGGGGCCCACACCGCAAAATAAACCCCTTTAACTTTGTTCATTTGACCCACATGGGCCCCTAATTTTTCGTAAATGCGGTGGTGGTTTCCTTCGGAAAATAAATAGATATCTTCGTCGGTAAGATAGGGAGAACTGAAAGCATAAGGATCATAGATGACTTTCTCATGTTCCCCTTCTTTAACTTTAAGTTGATAATTATTCAGTTCAGGGGTTTCGATAATACATTCAAAAAAGTTAGGATGATGAACCGAGTTCATGGGATCTTCTTTTTGTTCTGTCGGACGGATCACCCATGCTGCTTCTGCTTTGGGCAGATAAGCCCTAACTACCCATTTTTTAGCTTTTTCACCTGCTTCTAGAAGGTGACAGCCTAAAATTTCAAAGGGATCATGATGTAAGTTATAAACAATTTGATTAACTTGATCGGCGGAAATAGTTGTGGTCATGGGACTCGCTATGTCAACAAACTGAAGAAAGAGACTTATTATTAACAAAAATGTCAAAAGAAGTCCCCACCTAAAAATACTATCAGGAACATTCACATTTTAGGTGGCGATGAATTTTGACCAGTATATCAACGTGCGACAGCACAGCCTTGTTCGGCCATCTCTTCTACC
>JASJDD010000101.1 GCA_030065735.1 Crocosphaera sp. | reverse complement strand
AACATGGTTATAATTAGATTAGCATATCGTCGAATTTCACCGCGACGACTTCCTCCCAAGGGAATATATAAATAGTCTCTTAAAAAGTTAGATAATGTAATGTGCCAACGTCGCCAAAAATCACTAATTGATGTCGCTTTATAAGGAGAATTAAAGTTAATGGGTAAGATAATATTAAACATATAACCTAAACCAATCGCCATATCAGAATAACCCGAAAAATCAAAGTATAATTGTAGGGTATAACTAATGGCACCGACCCAAGCTTCAAGGAATGTTAAAGAGCTTGTATGATTGAATATGGTGGCTACCCAAGGGGATAAAGTATCAGCAATAATAACTTTTTTAGATAGTCCAATGGTAAAAAAGATTAACCCTAATGCAAAATTTTTAGATGAAAAAATTTTGTTTTTTAAAGAACGAAGTTGGGGGATTAACTCATCATGACGAAGGATTGGACCGGCAATTAATTGGGGAAAGAAAAGAATAAATAAACCATAAGTAGGTAAATTATAATTTTCTTTTTTTAACTCCCCTCGATAGGCATCAACTAAATAAGCAATTTGGGTAAAAGTATAAAAAGAAATTCCCAACGGGAGAATTAAATTTTCTAATTGATAATTAGTGGAAAATAAAGAATTAATAGAATCGAGAAAAAAGTTAGCATATTTATAGTAAATAATGACACTTAAATTTAAGATTGTTCCTAAAATCAACAAGAACTTAGCTCGTTTGCCAAACTGTTTTGAATGAGATATCTCGGTTCCTATGCTATAGTTAATTACTAGGGAAAAAATAATCAAAAAAATGTATTGAATGGTTTGTCCTTGTCCTGCGGGGGAAAAAATATTCCAATAGGAATAGAAAAACAAGGAACTAATTAATAACCAAATCATCACTCCTTGGGTTAAACGAAGCTTGCTTAACCCCCAAAAACAGAATAAAGTCAAGGGCAAAAACCCTAAAATAAAGATTGTCGAATTAAATAACATCTGGATAAACTTGTTTCAAAATTATCATCAATTAATTCAAAACTTTATCATAAAAATCCCAACCAAGACATACGAGAATCTCAAGCAGATAATGATAAGGTACTTAATCCCCATGTTTAAGCCTACTTAAAAGCATTAGAGGAGAGTTTTTGTAATTCTAGCATTTTAGAAGTTTCTAGTGGCTTAATGAGCCAATAAAGTGTCATAGAGTTTCTTTTTATTGTTATGGCAGAAGGGGTTTTATGTGAGAATCCCAGACCTCAGAAAATTATTTTTAAGGTATGATAAAGGTAAGATATCTAGGAGTTATTATGAAACGGACAATTTATTTACCTGATGAATTGGCAGAACGATTGTCGGACTATCTTAAAGAACATCCTCAAGAAACCCTCTCTAGTTTAGTACAAAGTTCTTTAGAAGAAAAGTTAGAAAGTAAGGATATTTCTAAGTTATTGCAACTAGCGGGAATTATTAAGGATGCTCCTAGAAATGCTTCAGAAAATGCTGAGGATTATTTAGATTGAAACAATCAGGGGAAGTCACCTTAGCACAAACAACGCTTACTGTCATGTACGAAAGTTTGTATCCTATAGCAATTGGAGAAAAAGAATTTAATCAGTTAAGAGAAATAATTAGTCATTTACCGAAATGGCAAGGAACCTTAGAAGATGCAACAGTATTATTGTTAGCACAACGTTATTCTAGCAAAATTTGGACGTTAAATTATCGAGATTTTAGCCGTTTTAAACAACTTCAATTTTGGACTCCTGATTAATTCTTTTTAACGTTTAACTTAAATTTACTGATGTCAAACTTACCGTCTGCGTTGTCGAACTGTACGGGGTTTTCCTCTTTTTGGGGAACGATAACGGGAATGTCCCCCTAATTCTTCGCTCACTTGTTGAAAGATATCCCGACGTAAATAAGGATACTCTCCCACCCATAAATTATGTTGAGGAAAATACACATCCGTAATCTTATCAATACGGCTTAAATCGGGTGTTTTGGACAAAACTAACATTTCTGCTATTTGTCCAGGCTTAATGACCCGATAAAGGCGGTTTATAGGGGCTTGTGTGATAGCGGTAAACCCCTCTTCATCTCCCACTTCTACATTAATGCGTCTTTCTCGGTTTTCAATCACCACTAACTCCCCCCATTTATTAACCGTTTGCTCTTCTGTGACTAATTCTTCGGTGATAAACACATCTAAGACTTGTCCTTGCCAAAACCCACAATAAGGATAGCGACGGTACTTCCCATTACGGATACTAGCCCATAATACAGGACCCCAGAGCCAATATAATCCGGCAATGATATCAAAGATCAGTTTAATGGTTTGTCCTCCTGATCCGACTAATTTGCCCAATAACCAAGTCACCACCAAAGCAATCAAAGAAATAAACAAACGTTGCAATAAATCTCGCCATTTACCCCAATAAAAGGAATACTGACTTCCTGTGGCAATGGGGGGAATAATTTCTTCTAGGGCGTTACGGGTTAAAGGGACTAGCATTGTCAGGTAAAGGAGGATATTAACCGCCTAACAGTCTCTAAAGTTAGGCTATGTTGTCTATGTTATCTTAGATGTCGGGTGAAGACCCCCGCTACATTTTAAGGGCAAAACACTCACCAAAATTAGCGGGGGATGAAACCCGACCAACAAAGAAACTGCGAAGCACGACTTTTTAAGAAGGCTTCAAAAACATCTATCTAGAAAGCAGAAAGGTAGTAAAAGACGTGAAGTAGCTAGAAAAAAAGTAGCTAAATTACACGCTAAAATAAACGACATTAGAACTGATTTTTTGCATAAACTATCTACTAAGATAATTAAGGATAACCAACTAATTGCCTTAGAGGATCTTAACGTCAGTGGCTTGGTTAAAAATCGTAAACTTTCCCGTGCTATTTCAGATTTAGGATGGCGTAGTTTTCGGACTATGCTAGTAGCTAAATGTGAAATGTATGGAAGAGATGTTAGGATAATTAATCGATGGGAAGCAACCAGTCAAACCTGCTCTTGTTGTGGGTTTAAAGGTGGCAAAAAAGCGGTGCGATCCCGGTCGGGTTCCCCGACCAAGGGAACGCGCACCAAGATAGAACTTTCTGTTAGAGAATGGATTTGCTTGAATTGTGGAGAAATCCATGACCGTGATATTAACGCAAGTCGCCAAATATTGAAAGTGGCCGGTGGGCAATTGGACACTCAAAACGGATTGCAGAGGAAGTGTAAGACTACTGCAAAGGTAGCGGTTTCCAGTGAAGCGTCAACCACCCCTAAATATAAGCAGTTAAGCTTGTTTTAGGGAATCCCCCGTACAGCCTTAGCTTAACGGGGGTGGATGTCAACCGATTGTCTGTGTTTCCCATCAGAAACTACGACATTGATGTTTGATTGCCTACCAGTAACCAAAACAGAAAAATTAATATTAAACTCATCACTCCAATTAAATGTTCAAATTGTTCAGCTATTCGGGGTAGTTTAATTGCCCTACGTTGAAGGATTAAAACATAAGCTAACCAGCCTAAAAGGATTGTAACCAAAGGTTTGATAACATTGGCAAAGGTATAGGCTTGATAATAAACCCCATTGGCAATTAATAAGCCACCTAGCAATAAGCTGATTGCTGACAAAAATCCAGATTTTGCTTTACTTCCTCCGCTTTTTGTGTGGGGTAAAAAGATAAATTTAGCAAAGGTGGTGGCTGTCCCTAAAGCAGCAATATTCATCCCAATAACTTGCCAAGGTAATAAATTTTTCATGGTCAAGACTTTTGCCCCAAACCCTGATAATAAAGGAAATCCTGAAATAGAAAAACTTGCTATCACTAAAGGTATCCAAATAGCCGTTTTCATCGGTTGATTTTTTAAGACTTGAAGGTTACGATTGGGTAAAACCCCTGCTATCAAAAATAAAGACGATTTCACCAAACCATGAGTCAACGCATAAAATCCACCCACTTCTGGGGCTGCTAAAATAAAGCCTAATTGGGAAACCGTGGAAAAGGCTAACATTCGTTTCGTGTCTTGTTCAAAAATAGCATAACTAACCCCTAATAACGCCGTTCCAACTCCAAAAATACGAACAATAGGATCGATTTCAGGAACCATTAACGTACAACGAACTAGGGGATAAATTGCAGCTTTGACCACGACTCCAGATAACATAGCA
Source organism: Crocosphaera sp. (assembly GCA_030065735.1). Lineage (GTDB taxonomy): Bacteria > Cyanobacteriota > Cyanobacteriia > Cyanobacteriales > Microcystaceae > Crocosphaera. Next base: position 9,581 of record JASJDD010000101.1, on the reverse strand, counting down.
GAGACAGGGGTTTCTGACTCAGAATGGGTCAAAGGTAACCATAACCCTGCTACAAAAATACCCCCTTTGGCTAACAGTCCTAAAAAAATAAGGGCAACTGCTTCTGGAGGTGATCCTTTTAACCCTTCAAAACTAAAAGAATGGTGTGCCTGATAGACTAAAACTGTCCCTACCAGATAAAATAACATGGCAGTATTACTGACAAAAAGATAGCGTAGGGCTACCCAAATTGAGCGATCACTTCTTGGATAGGCAATGAGTAAAAAGGCTGCAATACTAATGACTTCTAAAGCCACATATAAACTGATAAAATCAGCACAAATAAAAGCAGCATTAACGCTTCCATGTACAATAATTAATTGGGTATAAAAAAAACTTGTTTTATCACTATGCCAGCAATAAAGAATAACCCCTAATGTTACTAAGGCATTAGTTAAGATAAAAAAACCGCTTAAGTTATCAATTAATAAAATTACTCCAAAATTATCCAGGAATTTTAAATCTAAAGGTAAAGATAAACTGGATATTTTTAAACTGTACATCAGGGAAATAATAGCTACTCCCAACGCAAGATAGCGACCCATTGTGGGCAGTAAATAAATACTAAATCCAATAAATAAAGGTAACGCTATCCAAATAATCGTTAAAGCATTCATTTTAGGGTTATAGTTCTATGTTGCTACTAACATAGCTTAAAATCAATCCTAAATCAAATACCATTTATTTATATATATGATAAAGCTACTGTCATTCCTGTGGATAACGTTGCCATAAATCAGTTATCCTGTGCAAACTGCAATGATTTCCTTCCCCTAAGATAAGATGGTCAATGAGGGGAATACGAATCAGTTGCATTCCTTTGAGTAGTTCTTCTGTCAAGTCTAAATCCTGTTGAGAGGGTTCAACGTTGCCAGAAGGATGATTATGAGCCACAATTAAGGCGTTTGCTCCTTGTTTGAGGGTTTCTCGGAAAATTTCGGTGGCATCAACTAGGCTTTCTGTAGCGGTTCCAATGTTGATAACTTTCGTCCCTAATAGTCGGTATTTACTATCTAAAAATACCGCAGCAAAATGCTCTCGTCTTTCCCACATTAAGTCATGACTTAACACTGCCACAGCAGCTTCAGGACTGTCAATGGTTACTCGTTCCAGGGGACGTACCTGAAAAGTTCTTTTTCCTAATTCTACCGCAGCGATGATAGTTGTCGCTTTAGCCGGTCCGATACCATCAATGACCATCAATTCGTGAGGACTAATATCCCGTAAAATATCCAAGGGATCACGACGATGTTTGCTTAATTCTTGCAGAATATGATGACCCAACCCCACTGCCGAGAGTTTGCCTTTCCCTTGTCCTGTTCCTAAGAGAATGGCTAATAGTTCAGCCGTGGCAAGATTTTTCGCGCCTACAGCCATTAAACGTTCCCTTGGTCTTTCACTCAAGGGAATATCAGCAATTCTTAAATGATAGGTCATATTCAGTTAAAAAGGAACAATAAGATTATCCTGATATTGTCCTGTTTTAACTGATTTTTGACAAAATGCCTGTGATCTTATTCCTATGCGTGACATTCGCATCCCTGATGAGAACATCCTGAACCGCTGGGATGTCCATTAGCACAAGCATCAGAACAGTAGTATTTTCCTCCTTTTTGGATAGCATCGCCTATAGAAACGATACAAACGCAAGAAGAACAAGCACATTTCATTTGAGTTACAGTGGCTGATGTCATGACTTCTGACCCAATAACAATCTATCTCTAATTTAACATCATTCTCAAGTTTCAAGGAAGTTATTGATATAAATTTTAATGTATATTTTTGGGTCTAAATTAACACAGACTCAATAAGATAATTATGATACTGTCAGAACTTACCGAAGAACAAACAAATAGAGATCAGGGAGATTGATCTTTTTTGCCACTATTTTCAGAACTTTAAACACTTGAGAACTTTTTAAAGGTTGTCCAAATTGATCAGTAAATAAAAGGTTTGATGGCTGAGATTCGTATCCATTGAGATATACGGTTAAATAGGGTTGCAATCTAGCAATAATTTGTACTTTTTTCCTCTTTTGTGATGTTGAGTCCTGAATAATAATTGTTTCAGGGGTGATGTCTTGTTTTTGTAAAGATAAAATATCCTCAATTCTCGAAGCGGTAAAATAGGCTAAAGCAACAATGGTTCTATATTGAAGGGGTAAAAGGTCTAAAAATTCTTCTAATAGGGAAATATTCGGTTCCCAGGGTTGAGGTGCAATAATAGTATTCAATATCATAAAAGGGTAGGGGTGCAGAAAAATATGAAAATATTATTAATGTAGTTATATCTTAACAAATAGTTGTATCGAAATGAGAGATTGTATAGAAAATAACTAAAATTATTATTGAGAAAAATAATTGCTTAATGCGATCCATTGATTCAGATCGAGGTTTTCAGCGCGAACCTGCTCATTAAGGTCTATTTCTGTGAAAAATTCTCTGAGGCGATCGCTATCAATTAAACTTTTTAAATTATTACGTAACATTTTACGGCGGTTGGCAAATCCTAGATTAATTAAGGTTTCTAAACGTTGAGGACTAACTGCCGAATTAAGTAAAAAACGAGGACGAAAAGTAATGACCGCAGAATCAACTTTTGGAGAAGGATAAAAGGCTTTTTTGGAAACATCACAAATATAATTACAGTCGGCTAAATATTGCATTTTAACTGATAATCCACCATAACTTTTATCACCAGGAGCAGCAACAATTCTTTGAGCAACTTCTTTTTGAATTAGTAAAATAATAAGATCATAGGGAGGAATTTTAGGAGAAGAAATACGACCTAATAGTTTTTCTAAAATGGGACTGGTAATATTATAAGGAATGTTAGCAACCACTTTATTAATGGGTAAAAACTTAGGAAAATCTTTTGCTTCCTTGGCAACATCTAGCTTAAGAATATCTCCTTGCAGGAGTAAAAAATTATTATAATTACCAAAACTTTTAACTAATTTTTTACAAAGATCCCAGTCTAATTCAACTGCAAGAACAGACTGGACTAACGGTAAGAGACGACGGGTTAAAATACCCGTTCCTGGTCCGATTTCTAAGAGGCGATCGCTGTTTTTTAGTTGAGCAGCTTGTATAATTTGTTTTAGTGCCGTTTCACTGCGTAACCAATGTTGAGCAAATCGTTTACGGGGTTGAGGCATAATTGATACTTTAGTTTAAATAATCCTTTTTTTATGACATCACCTGATACTGAGAGACTCCATTTTAGCACAAAATTAGCCTATGGTGCTGGTGATTTTGGTCCAGCGATCGCTGCTAACATTTTAGTCTTTTATTTGTTATTTTTCTTCACCAATGTGGCTGGGTTACCTCCTGGTTTAGCAGGAAGTATTTTAATGATTGGTAAAATTTCTGATGCTATCAATGATCCCATTATTGGGGTCTTAAGTGATAAAACCCGTTCTCGTTGGGGTCGTCGTCTTCCCTGGATTTTAGGAGGAATTATTCCCTTTGCTTTTTGTTATTCTTTACAGTGGACAATTCCCCAGTTTAGTGAAGATTTAACGGTGAATCAATGGGGATTATTTGCTTATTATGTGATCATTGGTATCTTGTTTAACATAGCTTATACCACAGTTAATTTACCTTATACAGCATTAACACCAGAACTAACCCAAGATTATAACGAAAGAACCAGTTTAAATAGTTTTCGGTTTTCTTTTTCCATTGGTGGCAGTATTTTATCATTAGTTCTTTATATTTTAGCTTCTATTACTTATCCCGATAATCCTCAAAGTCGATTCTTTATTTTAGGATTAAGTTGTTCTTTTTTAGGAATCATTTCTCTTCTTTGGTGTAGTTTACGGATTCAAGAAAAAGGAAGAGATTCTATTTTAAATTTGACTCAAAAGAAACAATTAGGAATACTGTTATCCCTGATCAGTTTCTTAGGAATTATGTATGGAATTTTGAGAATAATTCCTGCTACATCGACTCTTGTGGGAGGAAATAGTCAAGTTGATTATATTAGCTTTTTTGCTTTGCTCTCCAGTTTATTATTACTAGGATTTGGCTGTAGTTTATTATTGGCAAAAATTGAAAATCATTTAGTTGTCAAAAAAATCAAAAAAAGTGAACAAAATAATCAACAACAAAGCAATCTTTCTTTTTCACAACAATTAAAAATTGTCTTTAATAACCGTCCATTTTTATTTGTTATTGGTATTTATTTATGTTCTTGGTTAGCGGTTCAATTAACCGCATCTATTCTGGTTTATTTTGTGGTTAGTTATATGAACTTAAGAGAAGCTCAATCTGGTTTAGTTGCGTTAGCTGTGCAAGGAACGGCTCTGATTATGTTATTTTTTTGGCAAGCAGTGTGTCAAAAATTGGATAAAAAAATTGTCTATTTTATGGGAACAGGAGTCTGGATTATTGCACAAATTGGACTTTTTTTATTACAACCTGGACAAGTTAATTTTATGTTTGTTCTCGCCATTATGGCCGGGTTTGGGGTATCCGTTGCTTATCTCATTCCTTGGTCTATGGTTCCCGATGTTATCGAATTAGATGAATTAGAAACAGGACAAAGAAGAGAAGGAGTTTTTTATGCGTTTATGGTACTCTTACAAAAGTTTGGTTTAGCTTTAGGATTATTCTTAGTGGGTGTGGTTTTAGAAGCAGCCGGATTTATCGAACAAATTCCTGGTCAACCCCTACCCACTCAACCCGAAACCGCTTTATTGGCCATTAGAATTGCGGTGGCTCCTTTACCTGCTATTATTTTAATTATGGGTTTAATTTTAGCTTATTTTTATCCCATTACCCGCGAAGTTCATGGCGAAATTCGTTTAAAACTCAAAGAAAAGTATCAACAACAAGAAAACCAAGAATTTTGAAAACCCTTTATACAATTAATTGTTTCTAATTTCTTCAATTTTTTGACGATTAGCGTTTCTATCTTTAGGAATCCATTGACCTACTTTTTCATCCCAGACTGACTCAGTATAAATAGCTTTATCCCAATTTTTAGCTAATTTGATTTGTTTATTATTTAGCAGTACAGTTTTAAAAAGATAAGCTTCATTGAGATCAGTCTCTTTCAGATTAGCTTCACTGAGGTCGGCCTCGGTCAGATTAGCTTTACTCAGGTTAGCTTCTTTGAGATTAGCGCTTCTGAGAAAGGCTTTGCTAAGGTTAGCTTCAATCAAATAAGCTCCGACTAAATAGGCTCCAATGAGATAGGTTCCAATGAGATAAGCTCCAATGAGATCAGCTTCTCTGAGGTTGGCCCCAATGAGATCAGCTTCTCTGAGGTTAGTTCCACTAAGGTTCGCTTCACTGAGATTGGCTCCACTGAGGTTCGCTTCTCTGAGGTTGGCTCCACTGAGATAAGCTCGACTAAGATTGGCTTGACTCAGTTTGGCTTCTTGCAGATAAGCGCGACTAAGGTTCGCTTCACTGAGGTTGACTTCTCGTAAGTCTGATCGATTCAGATAAACTTCACTGAGGTTAGCTGCTATCAGATTCACTTTACTCAGGTTAGCTCCACTGAGGTTAAGCTTTAATCGATTAACCGCATCCACGTCAATCAAAAATTGCATCACACTCCCTTTCCGTAGGGGATCATGTTCAAATTTCCGTAATGTCGCTAAAGTTCGCGCTCGAATCAAATCGGCCCCAGAATTCAAGAGCTTTTCATCCTCTAGGGTAACTGCTGTCCCTCTTTCTTGTATGGCTAACAAATTTTTATCCAGTAATAACACAGATATCCGATCAAAATACACCTGTAAAATCTTCTCTCTTCTTTCATTCTCTGTACGTTCTTGTTGTCTTTTCTCAAGCCAATATCCTAATATAGCTAAAGTTATCGGTACACCTAACAAACTCACCCAGTTCCAAACCGTTTTACCAGGAGCGATTTCCGTTGTTTCAATGGTTTTGATGATATTGCCTTGTTGATCTTTTTCAAGGGTCTTTGTTACAGATTCATGCTCTCTAATCCCTAAACCATTAGGACTCAAGATAGGAGACAGTCCCAACATGATAATGATTGCAGAAATAACAAACCACCACCTAGTTTTGACCAAACCTAGGAGTTTAATTTTGTGAGAAGCCATAAGATTGTTAACTTAATGATTAATTGGGCTAAAACACCTTGTCTTCTAAAGAGTTCCTTTAAAGATACCTTGAGGACGAATGAGAAGAATTAAAATCATAATCAATAAAGCGACCCCTAATTTATAATCAGGTCCCAACCAAGGTACACTTAATTCTTGAGCAACTCCAATCACTAACCCTCCAGCGATCGCACCATAAGGGTTGCCAATTCCCCCTAAAATAACAGAGGCAAACATCGGTAAAATTAAAAACCACCCCATATTCGGTCGTACGGTACTGGTAATTAACCCTAACATCACACCGCCAAGGGTAGTTAAAACGGCTGTAATCACCCAAGTCCAGAGGACAACTTGTTCAACATTAATGCCTGAAACCCTAGCTAAGTCAATATTATCAGCTACCGCCCGCATGGCCTTACCAATTTTTGTTTTTTGTAACACTAAATGTAAAATGAAAATAGCGACAATGGACAAAATAATAGCCCAAATTCTATCAGTCGCCAATTGTAACCCAAAGATTTTTTGAGCTTGAACCAAAGGAATATCATAACGTTGATTTTTCGCTCCCCAAATCATTAAAATGCCGTTACGCAAGAATAAAGCTAATCCAATGGAGATAATAATCAGGGTGGTGGAAGTTGCTCTGCGATCGCGCATTGGTTTCCATAATAAGTATTCTGACCCTAACATGGCCACAATCGTCCCCATGGCCCCAACAATCACCGACAAGCCTAAATTTAACCCTTGAGTATTCACTAACCAGGTTAAATAAGCTCCCAAGGTCATAAAATCCCCGTGAGCGAAGTTAGAAAGCCGTAAAATCCCATAAGTTAGGGTTAACCCTACCGCAGCGAGAGCGATAACACTGCCAATGGCCAACCCATCAAATAAATTTTGTGCTGTTCGTAAAATCAGTTCTGATGTTCCCATGCCCCAAAATTGTCATATCTTATCTGTCTCAATGAAGATACACTATCTTGGGAAATTTTGGTGGGGAAACTAGCTTAATGATTGCTTTAACCACTGATTAGAAAAGAGTAAATTTTGTTAAAATTCTTAACTAAGTTAAATTTACTCAAAGAATAGGGAAAAATAGAAATAGAGAGTTTCTAGATAGATCACAAATTATCACCTTTAAAGCCATGAATTCCGTTACCGAAGTTAAACCACAAGACCCCAAAAATCAATTAATGCCAGTGGTACAAACATGGAATTTAAGTAAAGTGTATCGCACCGGCTTTTGGATGAATCAACAATTGCGATCCCTCAATGATTGCTCCTTCTCCGTTTATAAAGGAGAAACTTTCGGGTTACTCGGTCCCAATGGTGCAGGGAAAACAACCCTCTTAAAAATGTTATTAGGAATTGTCAGACCGACGACGGGTCGTGCAGTACTATTAGGTTATCCCGTCGGTAATCTTTCCGTCAAACAAAAAATAGGCTATTTACCCGAAAATGCCTATTATTACGATTATCTAACCGCATGGGAATTTCTAGAATTCGTAGCAGGTTTATTTCAAATTCCCAAATCAATTCAAAAAAAGCGCATCTCGGAATTAGTTGATTTGGTCGGGTTAGCCCAAAAAACTGCCAAAAAGAAACAATTAAGACGATATTCTAAAGGAATGCTGCAACGGGTTGGTATGGCCCAAGCGTTAATTAATAACCCCGAAGTGGTGTTTTTCGATGAACCTATGTCGGGACTCGATCCATTGGGACGTTATCAAGTTAGAGAAATCGTTTTATCTCTTAAAGAACAAGGAAAAACCATCTTTTTTAATTCTCACATTTTAACAGATATCGAAAAAATCTGCGATCGTATCGCTATTTTAGCCAGAGGGGATCTTTTATGTGTTGGGTCCCTCGAAGCAATTTTAGGCCGTTCGGATGTTTATCAAGTTATCGTTAAAGGTGGTACAAAACAAGCTCTAGAACCGTGGATATCAGGGATCAAAGAGATCGAACAAACTTGGCACGGACAATTAACAGGAAATCCCCACGATTTTATCGAATTTCTCTCAACTATAGACGCTCAATTACTTAGTTTAAATCGCGCTCGTGCTTCTTTGGAAGACTATTTTGTCCAACAACTCAAAGAAAGAGGGATAACATCCAGCCAGTAAGGTTTGATTTTCTGGAATTTAAGTATTAAAATCGGAGTAAAACAGTTAATTATGACTTCAGTAACTACCGTTAAATCTTTAGCATTAATCAATATTACCACAGAAAACTTTAAACCTTATGGGCAATTAATCACTCCCTCCGAAGATGGTAAGGTTTATGATGAAACTGATGCTCAATTACACCTCGAAAATGGCATACCCAGATTCTATATTATGCGATTAGAGCAACGTGGTCGTCAGTTTCATCGCATTACTCGTCATCAACAATGTACTCAATGTTTGGGATCTTTAGAAGGTAAAGAATGGTTGATGGCTGTTGCTCCTCCTGGGGTAAAAGATTATCCTGATATCACTCAATTAAAAGCTTTTACAATTCCCGGTAATTGTTTCATTAAATTAGAAGTTGGAACTTGGCACGCTGGCCCTTACTTTGATCATGAGTTTGTGGATTTTTATAACTTAGAATTGAGTAATACTAATGTTATTGATCATTTTACTTATAATTTTTTAGAGAAAGATAATTTAAGATTTGAAATGGTTTCTTAGACTGGAATTTTTTTTACCATCTCCATACTAAAATGACTTCAACAGAAAAGATTCCCATTCAACATTTATGCGAAACAGACATAAAGCTAATGAAAGCTTTGCTCAATCTTTTCGGTGAGGCTTTTGATGAAGTAGAAACTTATTGCAAAGCCCAGCCTAGGAGCGATTATCTTCAGAAGCTACTGAGCAAAGATTATTTTATTGTACTGGTGGCCTTAAAAGATGGGGAGGTAGTTGGTGGATTAGTAGCCTACGAACTTCATAAATTTGAGCAAGAACGCAGCGAGATTTATATCTATGACTTGGCGGTTTCCAGTGAATACCGTCGACAAGGTATCGCAACGGAACTCATTACTGTACTTAAGAGGATAGCCAGAGAACGAGGAGCCTATGTTATCTTCGTTCAAGCTGACCAAGGCGATGATCCTGCCATTGGGCTATATACGAAACTAGGAGTACGCGAAGATGTCTTACACTTTGATATTACTTTAGAAATATCAAATGCCTAAAATAAGGCTTATTCCTGTTTAATAAGCCTTACTTATTGTTTACATAAGAAAACATTTAGTTAATCTTCTTTACAAAACTTGATAAATTGTCTAGGATAAGAATGTCAATACAAAACGTACCTTGACAAATAAATATAAGGAATTATAACCATGACAACTACCTTACAACAACGCGAGAGCGTTTCGGTTTGGGAACAGTTTTGTCAGTGGGTGACCAGCACCAACAACCGTATCTATGTCGGTTGGTTCGGTACCTTAATGATCCCCACCCTCTTAACTGCTACCACC
>JASJDD010000100.1 GCA_030065735.1 Crocosphaera sp. | reverse complement strand
CAGAGGAAAGGAAACTGTCTGTCAAGTCGAGGTGTCGGGGGCGATGAGCCTAGATAACTGGCGTAGAGGTATAAAGCCTCTGTGGGCAGAAATATCCCGTCGTGAGTCGGGAAGCCCCAACTATAATCGGTGATTTAGTTGAGGAGGATGTCACTTCTCAGGAAACTTTCCTTCTCGAACGTCTTGGGAAAAATCACTGACTGCTTTAGTGACAATTTCCCTTAAATTGACATAAGATTTAGCAAAAGGAGGCTGCTTTTCGGATAATCCCAATAAATCTGCTGTCACTAACACCTGCCCATCACAATCAGACCCGGCACCAATGCCAATCGTCGGGATGGGTAACTTTGCCGTAATCATTCTAGCAAGGTTAGCGGGAATATGCTCTAAAACAACAGCAAACGCCCCTGCTTCTGATAAAGCGATCGCTTCTGATAGAATACGTTCAGCATCCGCCTCAGTGGTTCCCTGTTGACCATAACCCAAACGATGCACCGATTGGGGCGTTAACCCTACATGGCCCATCACTGGAATACCAATATCACTCAAACGGGCAACAGTTTCCACGGCTGCAGGGTGTCCACCTTCGAGTTTAACCCCTTGTACCCCTGTTTCCTTTAAAACCCTTCCTGCAGCATGAATGGCTTGACTGATGCTTTCTTGATAGCTGAGAAAGGGTAAATCACACACCACTAAGGCCCGTTTAACTCCCCGACGAACAGCAGCCGCATGATACAACATTTCATCAAGAGTAACGGGTAAGGTGGTTTCATACCCCAAAGCTACCATAGCCAAAGAATCACCCACTAAAATAATATCAATGCCGGCCGCGTCTAATAGTTGAGCAAAACCATAATCCCAAGCTGTTAACGCTACAATAGGACGGCTTTGTTGTTTCCAGGTGATCAGTTGTTGCGTTGTCAGTCCCATGATAGGTCAATTATTCTTTAACCGCTTCAAGAATTCGAGAATAATAAAAACGAGTGCTAGTCATGTCTTTACGTTGAATGGTAAAGCCATTTTTTTCTAGCATTTCTATGATATCTTTTTCTCGGTGTTGATAAGCCCGAGTGGTTTTACTCGGACCAGGGAAAAACTCACCAATCTTTTTGAGAAGGGTTAAACAAAGGGTTTTCGGTGCGAAACTAAGGATTAATCGATTTTTAGCTAAAGACGCTAAATGATTAATCATCTTGGCCGCATCTTCAGTCGGATAATGAATTAACACATCTAGACAAATAACGGTGTGATATTGTCCGCTTAAACTTTCTAAATCTTGTACAGCAAACGTCACCTTACTGGCATCTTTGAGGGTTTTTTGCGCCCTTTCTTGGGCCTCTGTGACCATTTTTTCAGAAATATCACTGGCGAAGATGTTTGCCCCTTCTTGGGCTAAAGGAAGGCTTAAACTACCAACCCCACACCCGGCATCACAGATAGAGAGATTAGAGAGATTTCCATCTGCTTTTAACCAGTCTACCACTGTGTCAATGGTTTGTTGATGTCCGAGGCGAATATCCTTTTGAACTTTATTAACTTCTCCATCACCATAAATTCTACGCCAACGGTCAAATCCTGTGGCGTTGAAGTAATCTTTGACAATGGTTTTATCATCAGTGGTGGTATTCATGGATTCAGCAACAAGGTTTCTTTTCAAGCACAACCTTTAATTGTACCTGAGATAACCTGAGTTCGATATAAGAAAAATTCTACTCTTGGCAGAAACAGTGACCAGTGACCAGTGACCATTCCTTAAGTAGTCTGGCATAAATAAAGTGAACTGTCTTAAGAAATGTAAATTACTCCATAGCCTCTCCTCCTCTGCTTCCTCTGCACCCTCTGCCTCCTCTGCTTAACTTAAACGAGTAACGTTTATTTTTGTCCAGGTACTTATTCTTCAACCACAACCACCACCGTAATATTATCGGAACCTCCACCATCTTTAGCTGCTTCTACTAAATTTTTAGCAATATCATCACAAGATTCGCTGTGGTCAAAAATTTCTTGGATAGCTGGATCTCCCACTTCTTCTGTTAAGCCATCACTACAGAGTAAAAGGCGATCGCCAGGTTGAATATCGAGTCTATCAATTTCTGGTTTTTGAGTATCTTTGCGCCCTAAACATTGAAATAAAACGTGCCGTCCTGGATGGGTTTTCGCCTCTTCTGGCTCAATATCACCCATTTTTAGGGCCCGTGCCACCCAGGTATGATCTTCGGTTATCTGTTCTAATTTACCCTGCCGAATGCGATAGAGTCGAGAGTCTCCCACATGGGCCCGTAAGGGTTGTTCTCCCCGAAACAGTACCACCACGGCTGTTGTTCCCATTTCTCCCCGTTCGGGATGGTTTTCTTGGTCTTCTAATATCCCTTCGTTGGCTTTTAGGATAGCCTCTTCCAAGATGTCATGGGAAGAGGCTTCGGAGTCCCAATACTGTTCTAAATGTTCTTTAATGCGTTGGGTTGCAATCAGACTAGCTTCTTGTCCTCCTGCGTGGCCACCCATCCCATCTGCGACCACGAAAAAACGTCCTTCAGGATCGATGTAATAGTTATCTTGATTGACCGATCTCAACAGTCCTGGATCAGTTAGAGCTGTGAAGCGACGATTCATCATTGGTGAGTTGGTTGATTAAAATAAACAATGGTGGTTTAGCCTTTAATAGAGTGTTGGCAAAAGTCCCTACCTATAAAATAGTATCAAAAAATCTTCTCTTGGTCATCCATTCGTTTTTTCCAACTCTAGCGCTAGGGTTTTTCTCGCAAATTCCAACCCGTTTGAGTGAGAAGCAAAACGTAATAAAACGGAGTTAATCGTATCAAAAGTATTGATGAATATAATCATCTAAATAACCCAATGAGGGAGTTGCTGATGATAAATCTTTTTCTTCACTAGAAAGGGGTTGAATGGTCTGGTCTTTAAGACAATCATCATGAGTTATTTGCAGTGGTTTGTTAATGGAGAAAGTTGGCTGTAACCATTTGGGTAAGCTAAGATTCACGATGATATCCTCTTTATTGGCTTAACTTATAGCTTAGGGGTACACCAATGAGTCATGCGCCCTGCTGATGAGTCATCCTAATGGGTGAATCTCAATAGTTGGTAACAATAATTAGTAAAAGCATACTAATTATTGTTCGATGAATCCCCAGTTAACTCTTAATACAAACTCATAACAGTTATGAATTAAGGTAGAGAAAATCTGATTTGACCATAACAGTCTATGTATTAAAATAGTATGGAGATATCAAGGTTTTTCCACGGTAGCTAAAACAACATTATCTTGTAAATCGAAAGCTGAACTATTTTTATTTTCTGAGCCTAGTTCAAATAAATAAATAGCTTCATTATCACGAATTTTAATTTTTCCATTTTCGATATATTTTTGGGCAAACGATTCGATTTGATTTTGATTAGCAAAGGGTAAAATATCAGGGACGGGATCTCCATTAACAAGAACTTTCACTTGTGATGTACTTGAATCTTGAGTAGAAACATTCATATTAAATCCATTGCAAATTGAACCATCTCCCGCAATTGATTCTATATCAAAAGTTGTTCCTGCTGGTTGGACGGGAATATCGCTGGGAGAATCAGAATCCCAGATTTTTTGGGTCTCGTTTGCATAAATATTCGTTTTAACAGGAATATTTTTTCCTCTTCGTCCACAAGTAATCTGACCACCTAAAACCTCAAACCTGACCTTAGCAGGACTGTCAAGAATTAATTGGTTATCAATAATATTGAAAGCAAGCTTATTTTCTGTGAAACCTTGAACGATATTACTTTTAGCAAAAGCGGCTGTCTTCAGTTGATAAGTAATATCTTGGTTCCAAGTAGGATTACTAGCAGTAGTAGCCAGATGAAATTCAACTAATTTTTCACTAGGGTCCACACACGCATGAAATCCTTGAACAGCATTAACGTTACTTAATTGCCAATTCTTTAAACAGTTAGAAATTAGGGCTGAATTATCAATTTGATCAATTAAGACATCAGATTGCCAGCTTTTTGGATTATCAATTTCATCTTTTTCATATTGTCCTTCTTCATTTAAACTCGGACCCCACCGTAAAATCATGTTAGGTTTTATCCAAATATTTTTAGAGGGTTGTGTATAATAGATAATCCTTTGAGGAATATCAGGAACTTGAAGAACCAAAACAGGTTTTCCTTGTTCTGGAAGGCTAAAATCAGGAGCTTCAGCTAATGCTGAAATAGCATCAGATTCAATTTTATTGGCTGATTTAATTTCTTCTTTAATAAATTCAACTGCTCGATTTGAATTATATTGAATTTGACCTTTAGCTGATGCTTTTTGATCAAGGGATGAGGTATAAACTAATGCAAATCCGCTCATACTAAGAACAAGTAACATTAAAGAAGCACCTAACAATAATTCTAATAAACTAAAACCACTCTGACAGTTTTTATTTTTTGAAAGAAAAAACAAAAAAGTTTTTATTAACATTAAAGGTTTAATTTTTTCCTGATGATTGTGACTGCCAAAATCAATATATTGACTGGCTTTGAGATTAAGCTTCTTTTTGATTAAATTTTTCATTTTTTGAATAGCTCCTGCTTTAATTTCGCTAATTTTGAATCCTAGTCATATTTTCAGAAATTGACTAAGTATTTTCTAGTCATCAATAACTATAAGTTTTATGTGAAATTACTTAAATCAATAATTAGATAATTAATGATGATTGACAATGAGGAAAATCAACTTAATCAATGATTTATCTCACTTACATTTGTAGATTTAAGGTCTATGATGAAAAGTTGGCCTTAAAAGGAGGCAAGATTTGAAAGGCTGTAGACAGAAGGATTAATACTTAGATATCAAGTCAAATGAACAATAATAAAGCATTTAAAAGCTAAATAATCTTATTTTTCATCTTTTTTCTTCCCTCCTGTCTCTTCTAGAAGATAAGATGGGTTTGAGAATTGGATTGGGTATCATCTGTTTGTTCTCAATTATTGTTACTTAATGAGAATTAATATGAATTACGGTATTATCGAGAATGAATGTAGCTCATTGATTCTCTTAATCTTGATAATGAAGAATATACTTAGCTGTCTGGCAGTTTAATTTCTTCTGAAAGTTTGTTATTTTGAATTATTTTGTATTATGCTTGAAATAAGCTTCCATAACTTGACGTACTATAGGGGCAGCTACGGAACCTCCACCCCCCCCAGAATGCTCAGCAAAAGCGACAACCACAATTTCTGGTTTATCATAAGGAGCGAAGCCTCCAAACCAAGCATGAGAGTCTCCTGGAGGGGCTTCTGCGGTGCCACTTTTCCCAGCTGCGGGGGGTAAACTGGGAACATTGAGAGCTTTTCCCGTTCCACTGGAAACCACCGCCCTTAGTCCATCTCGCAGGATTTTGAGAGTGCTGGGTTTCAGTTCCATAGAAGTACGCCATTTTTCAAGATCATCGGTTTTCTCAAAGAAATGGGGTTTGACGCGATAACCGCCATTGGCGGGTACGGCAAACATAATGGCCACTTGTAGGGGGGTTGCTTGGGTAAACCCTTGGCCAATGGACATATTTACCGTGTCCCCATCGGTCCATTCCCAATTATAATTTTTCAGTTTCCATTGGTTATCAGCAATCAACCCGGCAGCCTCTTCCCCTAATTCAATGCCTGTTTTTGAGCCAAATCCGTAGAGACGAGAATATTTAATTAAGGTTGGCCCGCCTACACCCCGGCCAATTTGACCGTGAAAAGTATTACTACTCCAAGCCATGGCCCGCACATAGCCCATGGGTCCAAACCCAGCCCGATTCCATTCCCCAAACGCAGTACCCCCGACATTGAGATAAGCGAAGGTACTTAACACCGTATTAGGGGGATATTTGCCTGACTCCATCCCTGCGGTGGCGGTTACGATTTTAAAGGTAGAAGCAGGAGGAAACCCGCGTAAAGCACGGTTAACAAAGGGATTTCCTTTCTTTTGCAACCGTTTCCAGGTTTGGGGAGTAATTTGAGTGGAGAAAATATTGGGATCAAAGGTAGGGTTACTAGCCATAGCGAGAACCCCTCCCGTTTGGGGATTAATGGCCACAACCGCCCCAATGCGTTCTCCTAAAGCTGCTTCAGCCGCTTTCTGCACATCGAGATCAAGGGTGAGGGTGACATCTTTTCCAGGTTTGCCGACTTTCTGCCCTAACACCTTCATTACTTTACCAGCCCCGTCCACTTCTAGTTCAATACCGCCCCATTCTCCCCGTAATTGCTGTTCATAGGCCGCTTCGACCCCCATTTTACCGACAATATCCCCTAACCGATATCCCTCGGAACGTCGTCGTTTGAGTTCTTCAGCGTTAAGTTCTCCGGTGTAACCTAAAACATGGGCCGCCATTTCTTGATTAGGGTAATCTCGTACCGTTTCAATATCAACTTCCAAGCCGTTTAATTCGGTTTTAAATTCTTCTAAGGCGGTAATTTGAGCAGGATTTAAGCTACGGGCAATTCTAATTAAGGTTGAGGCGTTGTAACCGGCCTGTTGGATTTTATTTTCAATACTTTCTTCAGGAATAGACAGGAGTTGGGCTAAATATTGACGATTTTCTGGCCAGTCTGGTTGATTAACCACCATCGGCCAGAGGTAGGCTGCATGAGTTAAGCGAGTGGAAGCTAAAACGCGCCCCTTACGGTCAAAAATATTACCCCGAACAGGGGGTTTAGGGACAATGCGAACACGGTTATTTTCTGCTTTTTCTCGGTATGCTTCCCCTTGTAATAATTGTAAAAAGGCTAAACGACTGCCAATCGCTCCTAAAAGGATAATACTGACAAATAACATGATAAATAGCGGTTGACGTTTCTGCCCAATGGTTCGGTTGGTTTTTTTCTGTCGGGTGTCATAGGAACTATAATTATCGGTGGGCATGGGGGTTTGCCATTTAGACTGGGAAGATTGTTTAAACCACATATTGCCGATGAGATTTGATGTCAGTTGCTAGGATTATATTTTAAGATTCCCTATCAGAATCAAAGATTTTAGATAACGATTGTGACTAAATAACCAATTGTCAAAAAGCCATCTTCTAAAACTGTAAGACGGAATTTAGATTAAGTAGCAAATTTTAAGGGAATGATGGGGACATCATGATCAACTTCAATCCACACCCTAGCACCCCCTGGAATAGATTGATGGGGAGAATAAGTAAGCTTACAGGGCCCGTTAATCTTAACTTCGTCACAGTAAGTTGTGTGATTAGAACCTTGACGAACCATAATCACAGGGGCAAGAGAATCTTGATGAATATTGGCTTTGATGCGATCGCCGTTGACATGAATTCGGGTTGGCATAGTTTGAGGACGTTTGCGCCAGGTTCCTTTAGGCCCTCTACTTCCAGGAATAATCTTCGGGATGCCTTTGTATAAGGGAATTTTCCAGAATCTTCCTTCTTTAAAGGCTCCTTTTATTCTCCCCTCGGCTAACAGTTGGCGAACTCGTTGGGGACATATTTTAAGAAGGGATGCAGCTTTTACGGTTCCCACATACTCTATCTTATTTTCCATCTCATTACCCTAGCACTAGAGTTTTTTTCAGTTTAGCAGACTTTTAAAGAGTCTGAAGGGTGAGAGAATGATTAGGGAGTAATATAAGATTTATTTATTTTGATATTGTAGGGTGGGCAATGCCCACCCTAGGAATTAAACTGACTTACAGAGTTCGATCGCCGAATCAACGGGTTGTTTATATTTATCTACCAACTGACGAAACTCATCCCCTTCAATGGTTTCTTGATCAATCAATATCTCCACTAACTGATCCACCATCGCCCGATTTTCTCGAATAATATTTTGCGCTTTTTCATGGCATTTTTCTACAATCAGATTAACCTGGTTATCAATCTTGGTGGCAATTTCGTCAAAAGCAGCATAATTATCTTGATCATCCTCTTCTAAAGCCAATAATCCTAATTCTGACATCCCAAAACGAGTAACCATCTGTCTGGCTAAATAAGTTATTTTTTCAATGTCATTACCGGCACCAGTGGTCACTTCATCTTCCCCAAAAATCACTTCTTCTGCTGCCCTACCCCCTAATAAACCAGCAATACGGGCTAAAAGTTGATTACGGGTGACTAACCCTGAGTCCTCATCGGGAGTAAACCAGGTTAAGCCTTTAGCTTGTCCTCTGGGAATGAGGGTGACTTTTTCTACGGGATCATGGCCTGACATCATCGTTCCCACTAAAGCGTGGCCAATTTCATGATAGGCGATCAATCGCTTACTCTTACTATCTACCAACGGGGTTCCTTCCATTCCGGCCACCACTCGATCAATGGCATCGTTAATTTCTGCCATTGTTATGGCTTCTTTGCGTCGTCTAGCGGTAAAAATGGCTGCTTCATTCAGCAAGTTAGAGAGATCAGCCCCTGTAAACCCTGGAGTCCGCCGGGCGACCGATTCTAAGGATACTTCGCTATCTATCTTTTTGTCACGAGCATGAACTTCTAAAATGCCTTGTCGTCCTTTGAAATCAGGATAATCTACCATCACTTGGCGATCAAATCGTCCAGGCCGCATTAAAGCCCGATCTAAGACATCTGGACGGTTCGTGGCAGCAATGACAATAATGCCTGTATTCCCCTCAAATCCATCCATTTCTGTCAATAATTGGTTCAGGGTTTGTTCCCGTTCATCGTTACCGCCACCATAGCCAACGCCTCGCTGGCGGCCAACTGCATCAATTTCATCGATAAAAATGAGACAAGGAGCATTTTCTTTGGCTTTTTTAAATAAATCTCTGACCCGTGAAGCACCCACACCGACAAACATCTCCACAAACTCCGATCCAGAAATACTAAAGAAGGGAACCCCTGCTTCTCCGGCCACCGCTTTAGCGAGAAGGGTTTTTCCCGTTCCAGGCGGACCGATCAAAAGCACCCCTTTGGGAATTTTTGCCCCAATAGCAGTAAATTTTTCTGGTTCTTTGAGGAAGGTTACCACCTCTTGCAGTTCTTCTTTGGCTTCGTCAATTCCAGCTACATCTTCAAAGGAAATCCCTGTTTTTGCTTCCATTTGAAATCTAGCACGGGATTTACTAAAGCTCATCGCTTGACCAGACATACTGGCTGAACGACGAACAATGGCAATAACGATGATGAGAATCAGCAATAATATGGGGATTTGCAGCATTAACCGCACCATGGCTGAGTTGTCAGCAGAAGGATTATAGTCAATCTTGACATCATTGGCTTTAAGCGTGTTAATCAGTTCAGGATTTTGTTTTAATAAGGGAACTTCTTCGGGTTTTTCTTGATTTTTTAAGGTAACTTTCGCTTTTTGTAATCTGGGATCGATTTCCACCAGGGTAACTTTTCCTGCATTGATATCATTTAACAGTTGGCTATAACTATATTCCTCTTTTTTATCTTGTCCCCAACTCGGACTGGCCATTAACAGCAATTGTAAAAAAAGGGCGCTGGTCAGTAATTTTCCCCAACCCTTGGAACGACGTTGTCGGCTATCCTTGGAAGGGGTTAATTGCCGTTGTTTTTGCTGGACGATTGTTTGGGATTGATTTTGTCGTGAGGTTAAGGAGGAGATATCTTGCATAACCAGTCAGTTGTTAAAAAATTACTCTTTATTTTTATTATGAACGATGAGGCAGCATCTAGGACAATCTCTGAGTCATGATTTATGATTTAGATTTGTGTTTTGATGGTTTTCTCTGATAATCTCTTTCTGAGAGACTGTTGCCAATCCCTTGTAAAATACCTTTACCCACTAATCCAATTCCGCGACCAATGACTTGGGTTAATAGATAAACTAACGCTTGACCAACCGTCCCCACTAAGGAACGCAGCAGTGGGGCGATCGCATCTCGCATTTCTAAGAGTATTGTTACACTCCATCTCACTCCCCTTAAGGTGTTGAGTTCCTGTTGACGGGGACTATAAATAACGGCACAATCGATACCTTTTTCGTTGAAAAAAAAGAGTCGATATTGACTTTCAAAAATGTCTTTCGGTTCTCCCCAATATTCTTGTTTTCTGTATTCCCATGCTAACCGATTCCTAAATTTTGCCATTTCTCTCGATGAGGCCATCTCTAAATTATACAATGTTTTCTTGACTTTTTCGTTATCTGAAAAATAATTTAAAATCAAGGATATGATTCCGTTAGCAACTTGGATAATAATATTATGAAATATTTTTTCTTTTTCTTCTATTTTTTTATCAATTTGTTGAATGTTTGACTCACTTTTTAATAAAAGAAAATCAAACAATTCTGGAAAACCAGGAATTTTTTGTAAAATATCTTTAGATACTAAATCCTCATTTTCTTCTACTATTATTGCTATATCTTCTAAAACGAGATTTCCTCCATCATTACAATATTTAGTTAGAAAAATTAAAGCTGATTCTCTCCATAATCTTCCTAAGATAGATAAACTATTTCTTGTTTTCGATAGCTGAATATTATTGCTCTCAATAAACTTTATATCAACAATAATTCTCTCAAATTGCTTCAAAACAACTTCTAATAATTCTTTTTTCTTCTCAAGCTTTAATCCATCAATTTCTAATAAAAAATCGGTTGAATTATTAAGACTATACTGAAGTTTAGAGGCAGTTTGATTAAAAAAAGTTAGCTGATTCTCCCCGCTTACTAATGTTTCTTTTAATCTCAGGTTCTCTGTACTGATTATTTGAGAATCAGGGGATTTGGAAGACAGTATAATAACATCAACCGGTAACAACTGTTCCACTAACCACCGCGCCGTTAACAACTCCCTTTTTCTTCCTTTCCAAAACAGTTTATCTAACTTAGAAATAGGACGATTTTTAAGTTTTTCATTAATCAATTCTAAGTTACTATTAATTTGTTCTATTCCTGACTGTCGTATTCTAGAAAGCCAATTTTTTTCGGATATTTCAGTTTTTACTTCAGATAATTGACCAGCAATCATAGTCGGCCAAATCAATTCACCTTGAATAATTTTTTGCCAATTTTCCAGCACAACTTCTATAACTGTTCCTTTATTTATATATCCTTCAATTCCTATTTTTTTGAACTCTTGCTGTTGTTGCCAACTCAAATCATAACTTAGTAAACATAGTTTAATCTGAGGCTGACTTTCTTTAATTTGCTGATAAAAGGTTTCAATCCTTAATGCCTCATCTGGTAAATGAGGATCTAAAATAATTAAATCAAAAGTGTTACTTGATAACTCAGTTAAAGCATCTGTTAAGTTATCCGTTTGAGCAACAATTTTCCATTGAGAATCGTCACTTAAAATGGTTGCGAGTCCTAAGCGAAAAATCGGATCTTTGTCTATAAGTAGAAGGGAGATAAGGCGGTCGCTCACAAAGGTTATACCGGTGAGGGCTTACTTAATGTTTAATTTAGTTTAGACTGTTCTGGCTGTTTATGGCCATAAAAATCAATACGATAGTCGGTTATGGTCACTCCTGTTTGCGCTTCTATCTGTTGGATTAACTCTTGAGGGAGTTTAACATGAACATCAATAATTTGTTGAGTATCTAAACAATTCACATGACTATGGGAGTCTGTAATAGTTCCGTAAAGTCTGCCATCACATCGTTCTAAACATTCGATAATACCTTGACTTGATAAAGCTTCTAGGTTTTGATAGACCGATGTATGGCCAACATTTTTGCCATTTTGACTAAGACGATTATAAATTTCTCTTGCTGAAAGATGTTCTTTAGTGTTCCATAACAATTCTAAGATATAGCGACGTTGACGACTAATACGCATTCCTAGACACTGACAACGGTTTAAAGCATCTTCTAAAGAGCGAATTTTCGGGGTTTCTTCGACAATTTCTTTCATAAAATATTAATCAGACTGAGTTAAACATACTCGTTACCAATTTAGCTTAAATCAGTTATGACTGTCTACATTCTGGTTTTTCTTGGTTCTGTAGATATAGTTTTGGTATAGAATAGGGATACCCGAACCCTTAGTGCGTAAGCTAAAATCTTTGTTGAGTTGGAAGCCCCAACTATAACAGAGTTTAGTTGGGGTACTTCACAGCCTGTCGAAGCTTAACAACTAGAATCCATGTTTTTCAAAGCATGGAGACCCCAAGTGGTGTGAAATTCTGATCAAGATTAATAAAATTTTAAGGAAGTTTTAATCCATATGGTAGAAAATTGTCAATCAACTGTAGTCATTACAGGAGCCTCATCAGGCGTAGGCTTATACGCTGCTAAAGCCCTAGCTGATAGAGGTTGGTTCGTGGTTATGGCTTGTCGAAATCAACCGAAAGCTCACCAAGCAGCCCAGTCTTTAGGAATACCTTTAGATAGCTATACTGTGATGCACATTGACTTGGGTAGCTTAGACAGTGTTAGACAGTTTGTTAAAGATTTTCGTGCCACTGGCAAGTCTCTTGATGCTTTGGTGTGCAATGCAGCCATTTATATGCCGTTACTTAAAGAACCCCTGCGGAGTCCCGAAGGCTATGAATTAAGTATGACCACCAATCATTTAGGCCATTTTCTCCTCTGTAATTTAATGTTAGAGGATCTTAAAAATTCTTCTGCCCCGGAAAAGCGAGTTGTCATTTTAGGAACTGTTACCCACAACCCCAATGAATTAGGGGGTAAAATTCCACCCCGTCCCGACTTAGGTAATTTAGAAGGGTTTGCTGATGGGTTTAAAGAACCTATCTCGATGATTGATGCTAAGAAGTTTGAACCAGTCAAAGCCTATAAAGATAGCAAAGTTTGCAATGTTCTCACCATGAGAGAACTTCATCGACGCTATCACGATAATACGGGAATTGTTTTTACGTCTCTTTATCCAGGATGTGTAGCAGACACGCCCTTATTCCGTAACCATTATCCTCTCTTTCAAAAAATCTTCCCTTGGTTCCAGAAGAATATTACAGGGGGTTATGTTTCCCAAGAATTAGCCGGGGAACGGGTAGCCGATGTGGTTACAAAACCTGAATATGGTCAATCTGGGGCTTATTGGAGTTGGGGAAATCGTCAGAAAAAAGATCGTAAAGCAGCTTTTGTTCAGAAGGTATCGCCCCAAGCTCAAGATGAAGCCAAAGCAGAACGGATGTGGGAACTGAGTGAAAAGTTAGTCGGACTGGCTTAAATTTAGCTTCCCTGCGAGAAGCCCCATAGCGATAGCTTGAGGTCGGGACGAGGCTTTTAAAGGGGCGAAGTGGTTAGCCTCTCAGCCCCTCATAAAAGCAGGGACCGAGATTGGGCTTTTTTCTTAAAAGATTCTAAAAGCAAAATGATGATTTCTCTGGTGGGTTATTAGTTAATTAGATTACCTGCTTCCTATTTGTTGGCTTTTGTTCACGGCGTAGGTGGTGTAGGAATGCAGACAAATTTCCGCGGGCCGAGCAGTATTGAAACGACTCCCATCTGGACACCGCTATTATACAAAAGAAATTGGAACTTTAGTAATTGCTTTTAAAGACAGATTATGCCGATTTATGGATTGAGAAAATATAAATCGGATGCTTAGTGGTTTTATTTATGATAAATTTAGAGCTTTCTTAGTAGCTAGAGCCGAAAAATATGGCATTGAAGTAATTTTCAAGAATCCTTTTGCCACTTCAGTTATTGGGATGGTGAAATATATGGCTAAA
>JASJDD010000099.1 GCA_030065735.1 Crocosphaera sp. | reverse complement strand
CGTGACATAAATGCCTCAATAAATATTAGAAATGAAGCCTTACGGATATTGTCGTTGGGAACCAGCGACACTGCTAATGGAGGGAGTGTAAGACGGCTAGGGGGTAAGATTTCTTGCCTTCTAGACGCAACTCCCAATGAAGTTAGAAGCCCCAACTATAATCTTTGATTTAGTTGGGGTAGTTCACATGCAGTGAATATGGTACACTGGGAACAGTCAGTACAAGACTTTAAAACCTACCGAGGGACTTTCGGAAAGTTTACGCCCAACACCTGAATTGGCAGGGTTTAAGGAAATATCACTGGGCCTCTGTTGGCTAACGTAGTGAGCCTGGGAAATTGTGAAAACAAGATAATAACCATCCCGTCAGGGATAGGTTAAGAATCTCCTTACTTCTAGTAAGTAGAGCGTCAAGCACAGGTTAAATGATGCAATTTTCCAAAATCCTGATTGCCAATCGTGGGGAGATCGCCTTACGCATTTTACACACTTGCGAAGAACTAGGCATTGGAACCGTTGCGGTTCACTCTACCATCGATCGTCAAGCCCTTCATGTTCAATTGGCTGATGAAAGTGTCTGTATTGGTCCGCCCGCCAGTAGCAAGAGTTATCTCAATATTCCTAATATTATCTCGGCTGCTCTAACGCGTAACGCAACGGCAATTCATCCAGGATACGGATTTTTAGCGGAAAATGCTCGGTTTGCAGAGATTTGTGCGGATCACCAAATTGTCTTTGTTGGCCCGTCTCCTGAGTCCATTCGGTCTATGGGGGACAAATCCACAGCGAAAAAAACCATGCAAAAAGCGGGGGTTCCCACAGTTCCTGGTAGTTGGGGACTCCTACAAAGTGAAGAAGAAGCTTTAACGGTTGCCCGTGACATTGGCTATCCTGTGATGATTAAGGCCACAGCCGGGGGGGGTGGCCGAGGAATGCGTTTAGTCCGAGAAGACAATGAGTTTTCTCGCCTGTTTCAAGCCGCCCAAGGGGAAGCCGAAGCAGCCTTTGGTAATGCCGGGGTTTATCTAGAAAAGTTTATCGAACGTCCCCGTCACATTGAATTTCAAATATTAGCCGATAGTTATGGCAATGTCATTCATCTAGGGGAAAGGGACTGTTCCATTCAACGTCGTCACCAAAAGTTATTAGAAGAAGCCCCTAGTCCTGTTTTAACCCCACAACTCCGAAAAAAAATGGGGCAAGCGGCGGTTAAAGCGGCTAAGTCTATCAATTATGTGGGTGCTGGAACGGTAGAATTTTTAGTGGATGATCAGGGGAATTTCTATTTTATGGAAATGAATACCCGTATCCAAGTCGAACACCCGGTCACGGAAATGATTACGGGATTAGATTTAATCACCGAACAAATTCGCATCGCCCAAGGGGAAAAATTACAAGTGAAACAACAGGAAGTTTCCTTAAAAGGCCATGCCATTGAATGTCGGATTAATGCTGAAGATCCTGATCTCAATTTTCGCCCCCATCCTGGGAAAATTAGCGGTTATCTTCCGCCAGGTGGTCCAGGGGTGAGAATGGACTCTCATGTTTACACGGACTATGAAATTCCCCCCTATTATGATTCTTTAATTGGCAAATTAATTGTCTGGGGACCGGATAGAAATACTGCTATTAAACGCATGAAACGAGCGTTAAGAGAATGTGCGATTACAGGGGTTCCTACCACCATTGATTTTCATAAACGAGTATTAGAAACCCCGGCTTTTTTAGCAGGGGATGTCTATACTAATTTTGTGGCAGAACACTTAATGCCTCAAGGGTAAAATTAGTAAAATTATAAGGATAAATTGCTTAACCTTAACTGACATTACCTCCGACGAATCAAGTATTTAGCCTGCCCAACTCACCCAATTAGCTGATGTGGCTGATAAAGGTCCCTCTAATTCACATTGTTCAGTGCCTTCTAAAGACATTTCTTGGGTGTCAGCAACACTTAAATCGGTGTTAATAATAGTCGCACCGCAAAGCTTAGCACCGCTTAAATCTGCCCCGTCTAAGTTAACCTCTTGAAGTTTGGCTTTACTGAGATTGGCATTGTGTAAATTAGCACAACGTAAGTCAGCATTGCTTAAGTCAACCCCAGTTAAATCGGCTCCGCCTAAATCGGCACCAATGAGGTTAATTTCTGTTAGGTTAGCCCCAACTAAATGAGCTTCAGTTAAATCCACATCGGTTAAATTAGCTTGGGTTAAACAAGCTCCACTTAAATCTGTATGTTTTAAGTTAGCTGCACTTAAGTCGGCACGACTTAAGTTAATCCGTTGTAAATTAAGCCCTTCTAAGTTAGCTTGATGTAAACTGACCCCTTGAAAATTTCGTTGATTTTTAAGATAGTTGGTAAATAATCGTCTCTCTTTCATGACTCTTTTCTCCGATTAAGCTAATAGCTTTTTCTTTCGCTTAATTGTTATCTATAGCGAGTCTCTTGTCGGTGATTAATAATTATCCAAATTAAAGCGAAATGTCAGCATTCAATGATTCAATTCTAAAATAATTTTTAGAATTCCATAAAAATAACTAGCCAAAAGTCAATAATTTTTTACAAAAATTTATATTACTTTACAATTGATTTAAGCAAACAAGACAACAATGCTCTTAAATTAAGTATATAAAATTAGTTAAAATTCTTATTTCTTAAAAATCTGGCATTACAATGAAAGAAGAACATTCTTGTTAACGATGCCCTTAAAAATCAAGAAAATTATCAAATTTATTAACCCATTACAATTTAATAGCTCTAGTTATCTACCCAAAAAATATAACACTTTTGAAGGGGTGTTTAAGCCCACATTGCTCACTATTTTAGGGGCAATTATGTACCTAAGAATAGGTTGGGTTGTCGGTAATGCTGGCCTATTTGGAGGGTTAGCCGTTGTCTTATTATCTGTGAGTATTACGGTGGCTACAGGGCTTTCCATTGCCTCTATTGCGACAAATACTCGTATGGGAGATGGGGGACCTTATGCCATGATTTCTAAGTCTTTGGGGTTAGAAATAGGAGGAAGTGTGGGAGTTCCTTTATTTGTTTCCCAAGCGTTAGCTGCTGCCATGTACATCTTTGGGTTTCGAGAAGGATGGTTATTTTTGTTTCCGAAGCATTCCCCTTTAGTGATTGATTTAATTGCTTTTTTAGTCATTTTTATGATTGCTTATATTAGTGCTGGATGTGCTTTTCGGGTTCAATATTTAGTCCTCATTTTAATTATTTTATCTTTAATTTCAATTTTTTCCAGTTCCATCACTTGGGAGAGTCCCCAAACCTGGCAAGATTGGGGAGATTTTCCTAACATTAATTTCTGGGGTGTCTTTGCTGTCTTTTTTCCTGCAACCACTGGAATTATGTCAGGGGTTAATATGTCAGGAGAGCTAAAAAATAGCCGTCAAAATATTCCTGTAGGTACCCTTTCTGCCATTGCCTTAAGTACCGTTATTTATTTGATTTTATGTTGGTGGGTAGCCCGTGCAGCCCCCCCTCAAGAACTCATTAATAACTATACTATTTTAGTGGAAAAATCCCGTTGGCAACCCCTAGTTTTAATAGGATTATTGGCAGCTACTTTTAGTGCTTCTTTATCCTCTTTAGTCGGCGCACCCCGTATCTTAATGGCCCTGGCTAAAGATGGGGTAATTCCTTGGGGGAATGGGTTAGCGAACCTCTCTAAAAATGGGGAACCTCGTCGCGCTTTACTGGTGAGTGCTACCTTAGTTTTACTAGCTTTATTATTAAGGGACTTAAATGCAATAGCCACCCTAATCACCCTATTTTTTCTCCTAAGTTATGCCACTATCAACCTAGTAGTGTTGGTAGAATCTAGTTTAGGATTAATGAACTTTCGCCCTACTTTTAAAGTCCCGATTATTGTTCCTTTATACGGAATCATTGGCTGTATTTTAGCCATGTTAGTGATCCGACCTTTCCTAAGTCTAGTAGCTATTGCCATTGTTTTTGCTATTTATTTACGGTTAGTTAGTTTACCCAAAGAAAAGCGTTCTGCTGATGTGAGAAGTGGTATTTTTACTGCGATCGCTCAATGGTCAGCCATGAAAGTGATACAATTAGATTTAACCAATGTTAGGGCATGGAAACCCACTTTTTTAGTTCCCATTGAAGACGGTTCGCAATTACTTGGAGAATTTCGCCTCTTATTAGATTTATCTCAACCCGAGGGCTTTTTACAATTATTAGGAATTTCTCGACAAAACCAAGGAGAAAATTTATCATTACAGCTACAAGAATTAGCCAGTTCTTTTCGTCAGCGTAAACTATTAACTACCATTTCTGTGATGAGAGTTGAGCAAAAAAGCGAAGGAATTATTGCTGCCTTACAAGCGTTACAAAGTGCATTTTTTCGTCCTAATATTCTCTTTCTAAGGTTTCCCAATGAAGCCAGTGACTGGGATCAATTATTACCCGTTTTTCAAGAAGCAAAGCAGTTAGAAGTTGGAGTTATGCTATTAGGATTACATCCCAGCGCAGGATTAGGAAGAATGGAAGTAATTAATTTGTGGATTCGTCCTCAATTAGAGAATTTACCCATCATTGAACGGCTAGAAAAAGGGAATACAGATTTAGCTATTTTAATGGCTTTACGGCTATCTAAAGCCTGGAAAGCTCAATTCAATATTATTTCAGTCATTGACAACGAAGAACAGAGAAAAGAGGGTGAACATTATATCAATAGTTTACGGGATTTATGTCGGATTCCTGCCACTGCTAATAGCCTAATTATTGTGGGAGAATTTCCCAGTTGTATTAACCAAACCCCTCAAGGAGATATGGATTTTATTGGCTTACAATCGATCCCTGATTTTAAATTTGTTTATCAAATGATCAATATGACCGGTTCCTCTTGTCTATTTATAAGTGACTCAGGCAGTGAAAGTGCCTTGGCATAATTATTTTTGTTGACTATCAATGACTAATTGGTCTAAAGCTTGCTGCATTTTGGTCACCACTAAATCATAACAACTATCCACATAAGTGCGATCGCTGGCTGCTTCCCTACCATAACGTTCAAAAACAATAGGAGGACAAACACGGGTGTGCATGGGAATAGGAAGGGGCAAATTCGGTGCCGGTCCAATACCAATACCCCAAGGTAGACCAAGATAGATAGGGAAAACTTCTGGATCGGTGTCATCGATCCAAGGTAGTCCCCATTGATGGAGTATTTTCACTTGTTCGTAACAGTCTCCAATAACAAATAGGGTTTCGTGAGACCCCACAGAAATCAGGGGAATGATGGTGACATTTTCCCGTAACGCCAATTTAATAAAGCCTTTACGCCCAGCAAATTCGATCTTATGACGATCCTTGTAAGGACGAAACACATCTTGCGCACCCCCTGGATAAACTAAAACACTGGCCCCCCGTTTCAGTGCAGCAATACCCATTTTCGGATGAGCGCGAACTGCCCCAGTTTTCACTGCTAACTTAGCCAAAGAGGGATTAATTTTCCAGGCAGACTGGTGCATTAACCCATAACATAACCGTTCGGTGCCAAAATGACGAAACCAGTCATACATCATCATCGACGTATCAGGGGAAGCCAAACCGCCATTATGGGACCCCACTAATAAGACTGGACCTTGGGGGGGGATATGATGCCAGCCATCGGTTTTTACCCGAAAATAGTGATCATAAAACCATTTCCAGTAAGGCATCATCTGTTCTATCAATTTGGGATCTCGTTCATCCAGGGACCAACCCAGTCCTTGCTCAGAGGTTTTTGACGATTTCATTGAGTTAATTCCGATGGGGAACGAAGTCAGAAGTCGGAAGTGGGAAGTTGTTTTTGTAACGGAGATTTTTGCTCCGATTCAAAAACCTTCCATCTTAAAAGACAGGATTTTACAGCAAGCTATTTTGATAATAGCGTTAATAGACACTTCGTGGTTTATTTGCTGGTCAAAATTCCCGTCGAAGACGCGCGAAGCATCCCCACCTAAAGCGGATTTGGTATCATCCCCCCTCTATAAAACTGAGGCTTTCATGCTCCCGTGCTAATTCTGGTAAAATAACAAAGAATTACACAATTTAGGAGTGTAGGAACATTATGTCAGGACTTGCTATTGGAGCTTTTGCGGGATATATTATCGTCTTTACAGCGATCGCCCTTGGGTTATATTTTGGTCTTCGCATAGCCAAAATTATTTAGAAGTGTGGGAAATGTGGGGAGTTTTTCATGAACTCAGAAGTCAGAAGTCAGAAGTGATTAAAAACTAATCAAAACAAACTGCACTTAAAAGTAGGAAATAAAGAAAGAAATTATTACTCGTCTTGCCTTTTTTTCCAACTTCTGTGCGATAGCGCCGGAACATAGTGAGGAACTTCTGTGCGATAGCGCATGGTAGTAGTGAGGAACTTCTGACTTCCTAGTTAGTTCTTTTTAGAAAAATTAAAATACTCTAATTAAGCAAAATCTAAATCGTCAAACTCTGCTTTTAAATCTCTAGCCATTAATTCTTTGACTGCTTCTTGGGGGTTTGTTTTGCCGTTTATTAGTCGATAAACTTGACGAGAAATAGGGATTGCTATTCTATATTTTTTGGCTAATTCTACCAGTACATTAGCCGTATTAACCCCTTCTGCGGTGCTTTGTAACTCTTCTAAAATTTGTTCTAATTTTTTTCCCTCAGATAAACCGTAACCCACCCTATAATTACGGGATAAAGGACTATCACAAGTGGCGATTAAATCCCCTAATCCTGACAGTCCAAAAAAGGTTTCTGGGGATGCTCCTAATTCAGTGCCGATGCGAATCATTTCTGGTAAAGCGCGAGTTAGTAAGGCAGATTTTGCATTAGTTCCTAACTGTAAACCATCGCAAACACCAGAAGCAATGGCCATCACATTTTTTAAGGTTCCTCCCAACTCTGTACCGATAGGATCGTTATTCAAATAAACCCGAAAAATATCAGAAGAAAAGATTTCTTGTGCTTTCCCTGCTGCTATTATATTATCACTTGCAACCACGGTTGCTGCTGGTAATCCTTGGTCAATTTCTTTCGATAAATTGGGACCTGATAAGACAACAACAGGATGGTTAGGAAAGCTTTTTTGCCATATTTGTGAAGGGGTAAGAATGGTTTTAGGTTCTAATCCTTTGGTGGCAGTAATAAAGATAGTTTCTTCAGGAATAGTTAAAGCTTTTAATTTTTCTATGGTTGGTCTCACCCCATTCATAGAGACAGCAGAGAGAATTACGTCTGCTTCGTTTACAACTGAAGCTAAAGATTCACTACTTTTTCGTGACCAAATTTTTACTTTATTTTGCTCATTATATTTGGCTAATTTTCCTAATGCTTGTCCCCATAATCCTGCACCAATAATCGTTAAGTTGATGGTTTGATTACTCATTCTTTTGCATTTATCTATAGATTGACTAACCTAGTCTTTTGATTAGGCTAAAACGTTCTTTTTGTAAATCTTTTTAATACTTAATTTTAACCTAAATTTTATCTCATATTTCTTATTATATACAATATTTCATCACTGACAAGCGAGCAGTGATCATTGTTCACTGCTCACTGTTAACACAACTAACCACTATATAACACTGACTCAAACTTACTCATCAAGCTTGAAACCTGATGATAAGTAATTTATAATGATTTTACTTTTACATAATGCCAGTTTATTTAGTTTACATTCTATCATTTTTGCTTGGTTGAGTCAATTGGGAACACTCCCCCTAATAATGCTTCCGATTCCTTGCACTCCCAAATTAGTGAAAATCGTTCTTTATCTGTTTTGATTTCTTGTTGCTTAAAAGAGATATAACCTCCTGACTCTTTTTGTTCATGAAAAATCATCCTCGTGGTAAAAGAATTTTGCTGGACTGATAAATTTTCACAAACTAGCAAATTAATATTACTGAAGTCATAATCGTTAATATGTTTAGCATTCTCGTGACGAACATAGCGGACATTAACACCTGCATGAGCTTGTTTTTCTAAGATTTTTAGATGTTCTGAGTTAGGATTTTGAGGTAAAATAAAGAGTCTTTTAATTTGAATACCTTTGGCTAATAATTGTTGATTTACTTGCCAAAATTTTTCACCTAAATCACTCATCCACCATGTAGATGTGGTCATGCGATGAATTGCCGAAATTTGATAATTACTGATATCAGTATTAGTTTGTCTCAGCAAATGACTAACCTTATCCATGCGCGATTTACCATCAGCAGGGATACAAATTTGCGGGAATTTAGTATTGGTTAACACTGTGTCTGTGAACAACGTTAGATTAGCAGTATCAAGTTGAACATCGGTTAAGTCAGCATAACTTAAATCAGCACCTTCTAAGTTAGTATTGGTGAGATTTGTACCAGACAAATTGGCATAACTCAAATTACATTCTTTTAGGTTGAAGTTAGCCAAATTTACTTCGGAATCACTTAAGTTAATTTTACTAAAATTAAGTTGGTAAAAATCTCTCCTCCCAATTCGATACAAACTCCTTAATTCTTCTTCACTATGAACATCAGACTTATATTCATCAGGTGCATAAATAGCGATGATTGCTTTGATATAAGCAAAAAAGTAGGCTTTGATGATATTTTCATGGGTGTAGATTGTAATTACTTTCCTGTTGTGTGTCTTAACAACAGCTTGAACCGTTACTCTCCCTTCTTTATGACTGGTCAGATTAGCAACATAAATTTCTTGAAGCTGATGTTTTTTCTGATCAATAATTTGCTCTAAAGCTTCATCAAAAGCAGTTAAAAGTGCATTGATTGACCCTGATTTAAAGGCAGAACTCTTAGCCCTTTTGTCTCCTGTTTCATCAACTAAAATAACAGTAGCAGAAGTTAAATAGTTTGAAGAACTCAAGATTTCAAATTTATCAATTTTCCAACCTTGAAAAAGTTTTAATTCTCCTTCAATCCATGAGTTAGGTTGGGTTTTTTCTTCCAAGATATTAG
The DNA here is from genome assembly GCA_030065735.1 of Crocosphaera sp. Classification (GTDB taxonomy): domain Bacteria; phylum Cyanobacteriota; class Cyanobacteriia; order Cyanobacteriales; family Microcystaceae; genus Crocosphaera. The sequence goes on along the minus strand of JASJDD010000099.1, from coordinate 4,686 downwards.
TAAATTCTTGTCTCTTTTTCTCAGTAATATTTGCTGCATCGAATTTTTTGAGTGTTTCTGTGAGAGGGACTAAACCAGAGTTGGTATCTTCGATCGCTTGAGCAAACATGGGATGAGAATAAACATAGGGATAGCCACTACCAATAAAATCGTTATATCTCAACGTAAGAATACCATCCAAATTGTATTTTCGAGCAATTTCAATTTGAATGACTGTTGGAATATTGAGGTTAGGATATTTGTCTAGTTCAATATCTTTTACATTTACCCCACAAATGGTAAATATATTGAGAAGTTCAAGGACAAACTTATTAGCAAATTGTTGTCCTTTATGCTCTTTAAGACTAGACCAAATATGTCTAACTCCTTTGACACCAATGTAAGGCTTTATTTTGCCAGATAAAATGTATTTAACGACTTTATTAGCATCACGAAAAAGAGTCGTTTGTGTTCTTAGTAAAAACTCCTCAAATAAGTTTGAATCAATCAGAATATGAGGAACTTCAGAAGACTTTTGTGATCGATTAACAATTTCAAAATTATCATCTAACACTAAATTATCTAAGATGAAGTCAACGTTTAGCTCAGTGTTATCTAAAAGCTTTTCATTGTTAATCAATTTATTCAGACTCAACTGGATTTCATACTGAATAAATTCATCCTCTTCATCTAAATGACTTTTAAGTTTAAAGAGATGTATCAAGACTTCAGGTTCATCGCATTCTCCTAGTCTTCTAATAATACGTGAACGATTGTCTATGTTTTTTTCATTTTTTAGACTTTCAATTAAAACTGATATATCAAAATCTTTAGACATAGTTGATGAAGAATTGTTTGATGGGTCTTGAGATATATTTGTCATTCTTGCTTAAACTCCTTCACTACTTAAATCAGGATTTTCTTGATGACGTTTAGAAAGAATTGGTGCTTTACTTAGGTCTTTCATATATCCCTGTTTAAAAAGAACTCGTCTTAAAGTTGTGATTCCCACTCGCTCATTATCCTGTAACTCAAAATATAGTCTAAGGTATTGTCCTACATTTTTATTCCAATCAGAGTTTATATTTTTTAAACTATGATTAAACTCTTTTGCTACATCCTCTGCTGAATACAAACCTGTTAAAGCTCGGTAAAATATGATTTCGTATTTAGTAGATATACCAATATCAAATGTGGAAATAAGTTCTTGTAAAAGTGACTCACATTTAGGAACATCCACACCGTTAAGGTCTGCTCGTTTTTTTGCGATCTCAAGTTCTCTAGCCATTCGTTAAGCTCCTTAACGTTTGCTGTAAAAATAGTCATTAGTTGACCTCGAAATAAATTAATAAAAAAATTCCCCTCACCCTCTCACAACAATAACAAATACCTAATAGGTTTACCACCAATATTTATAGGTTCTAAAGTCCTGTAAAAATGTATTATTTAATACAAATTGAGTTAAGCAAGCAGTTCAAGACAATGAATTCTTGCAGAAAGACACATGGTAACAAATTCATAGGTGTAAACCTTTAATTCAGCATCTGCTTTAGCTTTGAACTCCAAACACCCGAATGCTGGGATAACTCTTTCAATCCCCTCTGATTCAATGGTTATAATAACCATTTTATCGAGTTCGTTACGAAAGATACAGTTAATTTTTTTTATTTTTTCTGCCACTGAAATCATAACAATATTTCCTCCAGACTGAGTAATTAGTTATTATTACTTTAGTTCAAATTTTATTCTATGTAAACCAACTTTTATTGATACCAACTTTTGTTGGCAAGGTAATCATTTTTTATGATATTAAAAATAAAATAATCAATTTTTTAGCAATATTTTTTGTTGAAATTAAAAACTTTTTTAGATCACTAAGTAGTCGGACATAAATAAACAGCACTATGTTAAAAAATGTTTTCCCGATGAATTCCTCCTGACTCCTGACTCCTGACTCCTCGTCTCACAGTTAACTTTAATTTTGTCCAACCACTTATTAACACTATTTTCTTTCAAAATTATTTGAATTAACTATAGCACTACTCATTATGCTTAGGACGTTAAAGAAATTTCTCGTTTCCTCGAAATGACAATTAAAGGTACAGTTCAAAAAACGTCCTAACTAATTTTTGTAGTGCTATATCAAATTTATATTAACTTTGCCATTATCTACTTTTTTGACTACGAAAACGAGATCCAATTAAACCCAATAGGACGATCATAAACAATTCTACCCTAGTATTAGGTTCAGGAACGGAAGCTACTAAAAAAGCATTATCTTGAATATTCTCGATGGTACTATTACGGCGAATAATCTTAGAAAGGGTAACAGTTTGGAGGGTTGGATCTAAGATATTTAGATGCTCAAGATCGTTAAGATAGAAAAAGCGATCGCCATCTCGACTGCGAGTAAATTGATCGATCAAAATATGACTAAAGGTTTCCCCTAATAAACCTCCATTGACTTTCTTCTCTGCTAAACCTGCAATCCAGAGATCAATCTGATCAAGATCATCATAAACACTGGCAAAAGCAGCGGCCAAATCTACATCACCCCCAGTCAGTTCCAAAAAGGTAGTATAAGGGGTGAGTCCCAAGGCGAAACGAACGGTATTGATATCAGGAAGACCATGATCTCGAACCCGTTGCAGATTAAGGGAAGCTAAATCAAACCCTCCAGCGCCAGGCGGTCCAAACAGGAAGTTACGCACATCATCAATTAATAAAGTATCCAATTCTTGAGCTTTTTGGTAAGCCAAACCCATTAACAGAGTATCAATCCCATTTTCTAGCACTTCATCAGGGTTAAAGAAACTCTCACGCAACGATAAAGATGCAACCATATTGCCATCATTATCAACTCTAAGCAGTTCAGGGGACAACATGGTATGACCAAAACGGAAAGCAGCAGTGGAAAATTCTGTGGCAATTCCTGGGTCAATTTCGTCATCGTACCCATCGTAGTCCTCTAAGGCATTTTCCCCTAAGATAACGGGTAACCATTGATCATAGGTGATAATTTGCATCTGTGCGCCCACCACTTTACGGGAAGATTCAAAAATAAAGTCTCCTTCACTTAGACCGGACTCCTGGAATTTACTGACTAAAGCAGTCTCCCCGCTATCGAGACGGGTTTTAAGATCATCAGCAATACGATTATGTTCTCGCATAAACAAGGAATGACTGGCCAAGAGTCCCACCTGTTCATTGGCCCGTACGTCCCCCGACAAAAAGAAATCTTCACTATTGGGATTCTCTTGAGTCTCGTTGGGTAAACCCAGTGTATTGAACATCAACAACTTTTCCCCATTGGCCGCTGTTTCGGCGATGAGTTTTCCTGTACCATCATTAGTCCGAAGTGCGTTGGTACGAGTTACATCGGAACCATAAATATTGGAAGCATCAATATAGGCGGTAATTTCGTTGAACTGTTGACGAACCCCGAAACTGTCGGTATTGAACTCTGAACGCTCAAGGCCAATTTCTTGAGTTCCAGTATTGAAGGGGTCAAAAAAGGGATCTCCAGCTGGGACAGGTATATTAAAGGGTTCACTCTCACCAATAGGACTCAAATCCATATCATGGTCAAGAAACTGCCCCCACTGCCACACCCAGTCAGTTACGTTTGATGAGTTGGGAATGGAACTCGATTGAGCAGACACAGCGTTGCTAATAGCACGGGGACTCGGTAAAACACTGGGATTTAATCCTCCTCTGGGGATAGAAAGGCCATCATCGTAGGCAACCCCTGAAAGACGAATTAAATTACTGCCGACTGACCCATAGGTGGGATTATCAATATTGTTCCCAGTCCCGTCTATACTGCGAAATTCAGCAGCATTAACAGGAAATAAGATTCCCACACTCAGGGCAGTAACACCTGTTAAAGTAATAGTAATTTTTTTATTCATATTTTTTTAAGGAAATTAAAGCCCAACAACCAGTTAAGTTTGTATTTCATCATAAATTGTAATCTTATTAAACCCATATTTTCAGGCAAAGGTTTTATTTAAACAAAATATTTTTCATTTTGCTAAACAAATATTAACCGCCACCACAACCGCCACCACAACCACCACCGCAACTACTACCACAACTACTACCGCAGCTACTACCACAACTACTGTCACTCCCACAAGAACTATGATCTATGGTGCTATGGTGACCATGATCATTATCCGTATCAAAAGAACTCTCACTACTATCTGAGTTACTACCACCTCCCATGCCATAATTAATATCTGTTACACAGTAAGAATTTACGCTAGTTGCTTGAGTCTTTGTTTTATTTTGAGAACAATCTAAGGTATAGTAAAAGCCATTTTCAATTTTTAATAAAGTATCAATTTCAAATAATAAGGGCAAACGTTCTGGTCGTAGATAATTAATATTTTGGTTTTGACAGGCTAGTTTCCAAGCTAAGCGAATCCCTTGTTGTCCTTGATTAGTTCCTCCCATCGCTTCAGCAGGGGTATGATGGAGAAAGTAACCATAAGCTTCTGAACAAAAGGCTTCATATTCTTTAGTAAATAATATAAATTCATGCCAAGCTTCATCAACAATTTGGGAAGGCATACTGACATCTTGCACCTTCAAACTCAATCCTAATTTTGTCTGAGGCAGGAGTGGAAAGGCAGTAGGCAGGAGGTTTAATATATAGCAGAAGAGTAAAATTATCGATAATAAGGCATTTAAAAGTTAAATAAT
>JASJDD010000098.1 GCA_030065735.1 Crocosphaera sp. | reverse complement strand
AGTCGAGGTGTCGGGGGCGATGAGCCTAGATAACTGGCGTAGAGGCATGAAGCCTCTGTGGGCAGAAATATCCCGTCGTGAGTCGGGAAGCCCCAACTATAATCTGTGATTTAGTTGGGGAGGATGTCACCCTTTTGTACGATAGGAAAAGAGGCGATTACTAAGAATTCTAGGAAATTCGTAGAATTAAGGGAAGAAAATTTGTTAACCTTTCATAAGGAATCCTTAACGTTTTTGCCTTTTTACTCCTCACTTTAATTCTTTTCTACCATTATGCCTTGGACTCGAATTATTACGGCTATTGTTGCTATTTTCCTTGCTTTGGGAATGTTAATTGTTGGGGGATGGTACTTCACCGTCGGACTATGTGTGATTGTCTTTTTAGGACAACTGGAGTATTTTCAATTAGTTCGCGCCAAAGGCATTGCCCCGGCTGCTAAAACAACCCTGGTAGTCTCTCAAATATTATTGATTAGTTCAGCCATTGCCCCACCCCTAACAGATGCTTTATTTCCTTTAACTGGGGCATTAATCTGTTTTTACCTATTATTCCAACCAAAACTCGCCAGTATTGCTGACATTTCTACCTCAGTCTTAGGACTATTTTATGGGGGGTATTTACCCAGTTATTGGGTAAGATTACGGGTCGGGTTTGCCCATGCAGTCCCAACGGTGGATGTGGCCAGTAGTAATTTACCGTTTATGGGTTATTGGCCTGAATCTTGGACCGAACCAAAATTATTTCCTCCTGCTTTAACTGTCACCTGTTTAGCTTTTGGCTGCATTTGGGCCGCGGATATTGGGGCTTATATTATGGGGAAATGGTTAGGAAAAACCCGCTTATCAGAGATTAGTCCTAAAAAAACAGTGGAAGGGGCATTGTTTGGCTTATTGGGAAGTATTATTGTAGGAGAAATTGGGGCTTGGTATTTGGAGTGGCCTTATTGGTATTTAACAGGGATGATTTTAGGGGTATTAATTGGTATTGTTAGTTTATTAGGTGATTTAACCGAGTCCATGATGAAACGGGATGCAGGAGTTAAAGATTCTGGTCAATTAATTCCTGGCCATGGTGGCATTTTAGACCGAACAGATAGTTATGTTTTTACTGCCCCTTTAGTCTATTATTTTGTTACTTTATTATTACCTTTATTGCAATAAACGCTTCCTCCCCTGCTTCCTCTGCTTCCCCTGCTCCCCCTCCTGATCTCACTAGAAAGTGTAGTATTCAAACGGATTTCATCCCAACCCCTAATCCTGGTAAATCATTAAGCATTAATTTTCCTTGTTTGAGACTGATACCTTGAAAGGGATCATCAATTAGGTTTAAATGACTATCTAAGTCTAAATAATCAGCATAAGCAGCTAAATGAGTCATGGCAGTATTAGCTAAACTACTATCAGAATAACAACCATACATCACTTGTAATTTACAGGCTTTTGCTATAGCAATCATTCTCATTACTTCACTTAATCCCCCTGCTTTCATCAGTTTAATATTAATGCCATGAATATAAGGGGAAAGTTTGATAATATCTTCACTTTTAAAACAACTTTCATCCACAAAAATAGGTAACGGCGATCGCTGATATAATTGGGGTAAATTCCCTTCGTCTCCTACTTCTAAAGGTTGCTCTATATATTTAACATTTTGTTTTGCTAACCAGTCACTCATCTCAATCCCTTCTTTTAACCGCCATCCTCCATTAGCATCCACCGTTAAAGGAAGATGAGGCGTTGCTTGACGGATAGCTAAAATCATGGCTTTATCTGCGTCGATTCCATCCTTTGAACCTAACTTAATTTTTAATAGTTTAACGTCCATAAAATTAAGCCAGTTTCTGACTCTTTCCACTGCTTTTTCTGGGGAACTAATACCAATGGTAACAGAGGTAGAAAAGAGGCGATCACCGTTTAATCCCCATAGTTTCCATAGGGGTAAATTTACCTTTTTTCCTAACCAATCATACAAAGCGGTATCAATGGCAGCCTGAAGGGAAGAATGAAGATTACTCTCCAACAAAACGGTTTCTATATCTTGTCTTTGTAACGGATTAAATTTTTCTAAACTAGGGATAATTGGGGTTAATTCTTGTTGTAATTGTTCACTATTTATGCTATTTTCTTTAATTACTGAAAAAGGAGAAGCTTCCCCCCATCCTTCTATCCCTTCTGATTCTATTTTGAGCCATAAATTAGTATTTTTAGCTGTCGTTCCACGACTAATGGTTAAGGGAAAACGTTTATGGACTGTAAACGGTTGAATGGTGAGACGCATTAAATTAACTAAACCTTATTAAAAATAATCCCAGTAACAAACAACAGACCTTAAAAAATTAATTAATGAGCTAAGGTAATATCAATTATCACTGTATCATAAAGATTAATCCATCGGAGTTCGGAGATTGAGGTTTAATTAATTATGTGTTTAGCGGTTCCTGGAAAAGTTGTCAGTATTAGCGGAGATGAACCTTTATTGAAAAAAGGAAAAGTTAGTTTTGGAGGAGTCATTAAAGAGGTGAGTTTAGCCTATGTTCCTGAAGTAAAAATTGATGACTATGTTATTGTCCATGTAGGATTTGCTCTGAGTATTTTAGACCAAGAAGCAGCAGAAAAAAGTTTAGCAGAATTTCGAGAAATGGAAGCCATTTTATCGGAGCAATAATCAGTTACCCAAACCGATAACCAAACCCGCGAACCGTAATTAAATATTCTGGTTGACTGGGATCTTTTTCTAATTTTTCCCGTAACCAACGAATATGAACATCAACGGTTTTAGTATCCCCTAAAAAATCAGGTCCCCAAATTTGTTCAATCAATTGTTCTCGCGACCAAACCCGACGGGGATAACTCATAAACAATTCTAATAAGCGATATTCTTTAGGAGAAAGGTTAATTTCTTCTTCTCCCACTGTTACCCGACATTCTTGGGTATACAGGGTAATCTCACGAAACTGTTTCACCGAACTCGAAGAAGAATTAGTTAAGTTTTGACGGCGAATTAAAGCCCGACAACGAGCGACTAATTCTCGCATACTGAAGGGTTTGGTTAAATAATCATCAGCCCCTACTTCTAAGCCTAATACACGGTCCGTTTCACTGGCTTTGGCACTAAGGATTAAAATAGGAATAATATTGCCTTGATAGCGCAACAGACGACAGATATCTAAACCGTTGACTTGGGGTAACATCAAATCCAAAATTAACAGATCAAATTCCGTTTCCGTTGCTTTGGAATTTTTGTCTTCTTGTTGTAACAAGTTCAATGCAGTTCGTCCATCACTAACCGCAGTAATTTCATACCCTTCATCTTCTAAAGCTAAAACAATCATATCTCGAATAACATCTTCATCTTCTACCACCAGGATGCGATGAGTATTGACGACAGAGGGATTAGGGGGAGTTTGAGTCGTATCAAAAGACAACATAATTAATCTGAATTTTTGATTTTATGCCAATATAGACAACAAAACTGAACCGTTAGGATTAAAAATATCCTCATCATTGTTATACCATTGAATCCCTATGTTGCTACATTTAATGACTTGGCCAGAAGTCGAAGATTATTTACAAACCCATACAGGGATTATTATTCCCATTGGTTCAACGGAACAACATGGCCCCACGGGACTTATCGGTACGGATGCTATTTGTGCTGAGGCCATTGCCAAAGGAGTCGCAGAACAAACTCAAACTATTGTCGGTCCTACCATCAATGTCGGTATGGCCTTGCATCATACCGCTTTTCCTGGAAGCATGAGTTTACGGCCCAGTACCCTGATTCAAGTTATCCTTGATTATCTGACCAGTTTAACCGCAGCCGGATTTACTCGTTACTTTTTTATTAATGGTCATGGAGGCAATATTTCTACCTTAAAAGCTGCTTTTTCTGAGAGTTATTATCACTTATCTCATCTTAACCTTCCCCAAGCAACTCAAGTTCGCGCTCAAATCGGGAACTGGTTTATGTGCCGTTCTGTCTATCAAAAAGCCAAAGAATTATATGGTGATCAAGAGGGATCTCACGCTACCCCCTCAGAAGTAGCGGTGACGCAATTTGTTTATCCTGAATCGATTAAAAATGCCCCCTTATCTCCTGATGTTAATTCAGGCTATCCTATTTATGGAGCGGTGGATTTTCGCGCCCATTATCCCGATGGTAGAATGGGATCAAATCCTGCTTTAGCCACTCCTGAACACGGCCAAGAATTTTATAATTTAGCGGTTAAAGAATTAAGTGAAAGTTATTTAAAATTTTTGCAAGCGGATTAATTTGATTAACTCAAATTAGAGCTTTCTAACTGTCTAGATTGTAGCTCATCCTGAAACCCATAACGTTCTCGAATTAAATAAAGGGGACGTTGTTTGGTTTCTTCGTAAATGCGGCCTAAATATTCTCCTAGTATTCCCAAGGTAATTAACTGTACACCGCCAATAAATAGGATTGTCACCATCAAAGACGCATATCCTGGCACATCAATGCCTAAAATAATCGTTCTAATAATTAAAAAACTACCATAGGTAAAGGCTAATAAAGATAAAATAACCCCTAAATAACTCCAAACTTTTAAAGGAACTAAACTAAAGGAGGTAATGCCATCTAAGGCAAAATTCCATAGTTTCCAGTAATTCCATTTGGTGGTACCTTGGAGTCGGTTGGGGCGATCGTATAATACGTAAGTCTGTTTAAAGCCAACCCAAGCAAACAACCCTTTCATAAAACGAGTTCGTTCCGGCATGGTTTTGATCGCGTCTACCACTTGTCGATCCAATAACCGAAAATCTCCAGTATCACGGGGAATGGGGACACTACTAATGCGACCAATGATACGATAAAAAGCATTGGCTGTCACTCGTTTTACCCAACTTTCTCCTTGTCGCGAGCGACGTTTTCCATAAACCACATCGTACCCTTCTCGCCACTTCTCAATCAATTGTTCAATTAATTCGGGAGGATCTTGTAAATCAGCATCAATAGGGATAATGGCCTTTCCTTGAGCGTTTTCTAATCCTGCGGTTAAGGCAATATCTTTGCCAAAATTACGAGAGAGACTAATGACTTTAATCTCTGGATAACGACGATGATAGTCAATTAAATACTTTAGGGTCTGATCTTTGCTACCATCATCGATACAGACAACTTCATAAGATAGATTAAGAGAGTTTAATATTGCAAGAAGCCTCTTAAATAGTTGATCCAGTCCTTCCTGTTCGTTATAACAAGGAATGATGACTGATATTTCTACTGTGTTATTCATAAAGCATATAATTTGATATAGATAAGTACCTGGATAAAAATAAACCTTACGGTTGAGAGAAACCAGGAGGTAGAGGTAGAGTTAAAGCTTTTAAGCTAAACTCTAGGTCTAAATAGGCTATGCTATAAAATTTGAAGTTATTGTTTAAGAACTATCAAAGATTATATAGCAATTAGGTTTCAGTTATGAGAGAATGAGGAGAAGGATTTAACCGTATTCAATCCCTACAGAGGTATATAACACTATTATACCCTCGTAAGTTTTAACTTTTTATAGATCATTACTGATTGCTATATGAAAAAATCTAAATTCATAAAAAATGTTTTAATTGGGATGTTATTGTTTAGCATTACGAGTCTCATTTTATTTGGAATTGTTGGCATTGGACGAAAAGGTACATTTAGTTCTGATTTTCAAGTGATGTATGAAGCAGGCAAAGATTGGCTCAATGGTCATAATCCTTATTTTTTGGTTCCTTCAGAAGCTCCCTTTGCCTATCCACCTAACTCAGCCTTTTTCTTTGTTCCTCTTTCTCTATTCAATTTTAATACTGCTAGAATTGTCCATTTATTTTTAAACCTAATTTCTCTTACTGCTATTATCATTAGCACAAACTATATATTTGCACAATACCAAGATAGTAAAGAGAACTATAGTAGTCTACTTATGGCAGCTTTTATAATCGGTAATCCTTTTACTTTACATAACATATGGATGGGACAAACCTCTTTGATATCTTTAGCCTTTCTAATGATGATATGGATATTCAATTATCAGAATCGCTTAATTCTTGTAGGTATTTGTCTTGGTCTTTCTAGTTTCAAACCTCAACTATGCTTTTTAGTATTTTTATGGTTCATTCTTGAGCGAAAGTACAGAGTTTGGGCAGCTTTTTTAGGAACTACCGTATTTATGAGTATATATCCAATGCTTACTCATGGACCAATTAATATGATGCTTCTATGGTATAAAGGTCTTATAGATTATAAAACTGTAGGAACCAATGTAGCTGGATTTCAACATCTAGTGGGAGTTGAAAGTTTACTTCATTCGGCTGGAATTAATTCTCCTAATCTTAAAATATTGGGAGTTTTTCTTCTAATTGGACTTTGGCTCTCACGAGAGAAATTCAATTATTTCGATTTGTTAGGTATTATTTTAGGAATATCCTTAACTTTCATATATGGTCATGATTATGACTACGTTTGTTTGGTACCTTTATTTATATCATTACTTATCTATACTCATAAAAATTTCAAGATATGGTTTTGGTTAATTCCTTTAACCTTTTTATTGATTTTTCCTCAGCGTTTGATCAGGATTTTTGATATTTCTGTTCTCAATCACTGGCGTACTATAGTCGTTGTATTGATTACTGGCTTAGTTTTAATGTTGAACATTAAGCCTCAATTAAGTAGTCGAATATAAATAAAAAGTACCTTATTAACTTTTGTCAACTTTTCTGTGACACTCCCGTGAAATAATTTAATTATGATAGTTTTAGGTAATGTGTTTTTAAATTCTCAGGGATAAATTCTCGTGAGATGCCTAAGACAATATCAGATACAATGACTGAATGCAACTTATAAGAGTTTCTCCAGTTTTCTATGGACTATCAAGACGCAGGGGTTAATATTGAAGCCGGTCGCTCATTTGTCGAGCAAATTCGTCGTTCTGTCGAGAGTACCTATGGTCCGCAAGTTTTAGGGGGATTAGGGGGTTTTGGGGGTTATTTCGAGTTACCCATCGGTTATCAAAATCCCGTTTTAGTTTCCGGTACCGATGGGGTGGGGACTAAGTTAAAAATTGCTCAAGCAATCAATTCTCATCATACAATTGGTATTGATTTAGTCGCTATGTGTGTCAATGATATTCTCACCTCTGGAGCTAAACCTTTATTCTTTTTAGATTATTTGGCCACAGGACAATTGAACCCTCAACAATTAAGTGATGTGGTAACAGGAATTGTGGAAGGATGTCGTTTAAGTGGTTGTGCTTTATTAGGAGGAGAAACCGCAGAAATGCCCGGTTTTTATGCAGCAGGTGAATACGATCTGGCCGGCTTTTGTGTCGGTATTGTGGAAAAAAGTAAACTTCTAGATGGCTCACAAATTAAGGTTGGTGATGTGGCTATTGGGTTAAGTAGTAGTGGGGTGCATAGTAATGGCTTTAGTTTGGTGCGTAAAATTGTTGAAGTTAATGGCTTTAATTGGAGCGATCGCTTTGAGAGATTAGGAGATCAACCCTTAGGAGAAGTTCTCTTGACCCCAACGCAAATTTATGTTAAACCCATTCTGGAAGCTTTAAAATCTGGTATGGAAATTAAAGGAATGGCTCATATCACAGGAGGCGGTTTACCTGAAAATTTACCCCGTTGTTTAGGGGAAAATCAATCCATTAAAATCAATCCAGAAACTTGGCCAATTTTACCTATTTTTCAATGGATTGCTGACATGGGAAGCGTTAAAAATTCGGCTATGTTCGACACTTTTAATATGGGTATTGGCTTGGTTATTATTGTTTCTAAAAGTCACTCTCATAACAGCATAAAATGGTTCCAAAGTCAAGAAATTTCAGCTTATGAAATTGGAGAAATTATAGAAGGAAATCGAGAATTTATCGGATTATAGCGTTTTTGTTGATCTGAATCGAAAAATCACTTTTTACTATAACCAATAAACCCATATATCAATAAAAAGCCATGAAAAAAAATCTAAGAAATATAGGAAAAATATTAATTATAATATCCTTAATTTACGGAATAGTAATTCTTAGTTTTGTTGTTATTCACTTTACTAATTATAGTGGAGATCAAATCAATGATGCTTATCGTGTCATGGGTATTTGGGAAGGTTCTTGGCCAACCCTAGGACCCGGACCTGCAGCTTGGTCTGGACTGGTTGGAGATGTTTATTTACCTCCCCTTTATTATTATTTAGTCTTTCCTGGAACCCTACTTACCCCTGACTTATCTGCTCAAGCAATATCCAATGCTTTATTTACCTTTTTAACCATTCCTTTGTTGGGTTTTACTGTTTATAGATTACTGGTAGGTGTTGAGGAAGATAAACGTTTTTTCTTATCAGCATTATCGGGATTTTGGTATATTTTCCTATTTAGAAATATTATTATGAGTACTGGGGATAGTTTAGGAGGAAATCCTGTATCCATTCCGTTTTTTTTACTCTGTTTAGTTCTTTTATATGACTATCAATTGAACGAAAAACTATCTCCTAAATCAGAAGTATTGTGTTGGGTAGGATATGGTTTTGTCATTGCTATTATTACTAACTTACACTTTTCCTCTCTTTATGTCATATCTGCTGCCTCTATTATCAGCATGATTTACTATATTTTTCAAAATCCAAAAAGTAAAAAACGATGGATTTTACCTAGTCTTGCTATCCTCACAACTTTAATCACTTTAACCCCTTATTGGATCGGAGAATTTGGACGGAATTGGCTCAATACACAGCGAATTATTCAACTGGTTTTTGATTCTAGTACAGAAGACAGTCATAGTGTTTCCTTATTACAAAGATTTCAAGCAATTTTTTCAGGCTATATTGATTTAGGCAAAGATGTTTATTTTATTGGTAATTCAGAAAAAAGTGTATTAATTTCTCTTGTTTTCTTATTATTAGTTTTGGTGGTAGGTATCTATAAATTCAAAGGAAATAGAACCATTTTTTATAGCCTACTCATAACTTGGGGAATCTTTTTATTGGCTTATTCTTCAACTGATTTAGAAAAAACTTATAACCCTGTATTTTATAAGATTCTGATCTATTTAGCCCCTATATTTTTAACGATGTGTAGCTTAGCCTATCTTGATTTTTCTAAAAAGTTGCAAAAAATCTTGATTGGTTTCATGATTGTCTGTATAACAATTTCTCTATTAATTAATCTTCAATACTTTGCTAATTATATTAATAGTCGTGGAGGAATACCCAGAGTTCCTAATACCTCTGATATTAGTCAAGTATTAGAAAATATTCCGCCTCAATCAACCCTTTGTCATCCCCAAGAAAGATATAAAAATATTCGCAATCAAGAATATATCAATCAATATATTAATCAACAATATCTAACCTTTGCAGCAGAATGTGAAAGCAATTTTTATTTACTTTATCCCAAATACGAATCATTGGGCGATTATCGACTCAAGGAAACAAAATCACTTTCTAAGAGTTTTCAGAATTTTGATCATCAATACGAATTATTTAACGAAACACCTTTATTCTATATTTATAAAATAAAGTAATATCGTGTTTACATTTGATTCGTGAACAGTTAAACATGAACATTATGCTTGTTACAGACTAGAAGGCTGTGCTACTGTTTATACAAAAGATTGGTTAATGAATGAAACAAAAATGAGTTTTTTGCTCGATTATTTAACAGCAGCAATTCGTCTATCTATTCCTTTAGGGTTTGCTGCTTTAGGAGGAATGTGGTCAGAACGTTCTGGGGTTTTAAATATTGCTTTAGAAGGGATGTTATTAACAGGAGCGTTTGTGAGTGCTTCTGTAGCTTTTCTGACTAATAATGCTTGGTTAGGACTGATGATAGGGAGTATCATAGGGGGATTGGTAGGATTATTACATGCTTATTTATCTATCACTTTGAAGGTTAATCAAATTGTTTCAGCTTTAGGAATTAATTTATCTGTAACTGGATTATCTGCCTTTTTAAATCGTCTTATTTTTTCCCAAAGCACTACGAATACATTGCCAAAACTGGCTTTTTTTGACTTTCTAACCCCTTCAAAATTAAAAAGATTTTTATCTGCTGAAAACTTATTGATGTTTTTCTTGATTTTCTTAATATTTTGTAGTATTTACTTATTGTTCTTTACTCATTTTGGCTTGTCAGTTAGAGCCGTAGGTCAATATTCCTTAGCTGCAGAAACTGTAGGAATTTCTGTTAGTTTAATTCGTTATAGTTGTGTTACTTTATCAGGGCTATTATGTGGAGTTGGAGGAGCTTATTTGACTTTAGTTCATATCCAATATTTTGCTGAGGGAATTGTGGCAGGAAAAGGCTATATTGCCTTAGCTGCTGTCATTTTTGGACGGTGGCATCCTTTGGGAATAATGATGGCTTGTTTTTTATTTGGAGCCACAGAAGCTCTACAGTTAAGGATACAAGCTTTTAATCTCAATATTCCCTATCAATTCTTGAATATGTTACCCTATCTCGTTGCTTTATTAGCATTATTAGGATTAGGGAGCAAAGTATCCCCACCCAAAGCATTAGGGATTGCCTATAACAGAGAAATTAGAGGATAAACTAAGATATTTGGGATTTACTATGACTGATAGGATCAGTCTTAATTGAATTTCCTGCTTAATTGAGGTGGTTCACGGTAGAATAGTCAAGATTTTAGAAATGCTGACAACTTAGCAATAAGGAGTGTGTGTTGTGTTGAGGAAAATCCACTGGGACAAAACTAAAAGATGGGGAAATAAAATCCTAATTTTTTCCTCAAAACCCCTACTAAAACTACTTTCGCCCCTTATTGCTGCGAGTTTCTTGATGACACCCTCCCATGCACTCCTGGGCAGAGTTGGAGTGGTTAAAAGTCCTGAAAACCAACACCAGTGGACATCCATTCGTAACCGTCTTCTCTCCACAGGGATTCAATTTTGTTTGATCGAAGCAGAAAATTGGGAAACAGCAGAGGATCTCAGAAACGTCAGCACCCTTTTTCTTCCCAATGTAGAAACCATTACTGGCCAACAAGCAGAAGCTCTAGAAACTTGGGCAGAAGGGGGCGGAAATCTCATTATCAGTGGACCAACGGGTAATTTATCTGAATCGGCAGTGAAAGACCAATTACGGGCTTTATTTGGGGCTTATTGGGGCTTTTCTAACTCCAGTCCCTCTACCATTAGAGTTGAAGACACCAGTCAACTTTCTCTAGTTAACCCGGCCAGTCTTAGTGATACTTTGATCGGGGGCGTGATTATTCCCAGTGCCATTACCGCTCAACCGCTTGCTGTTTGGTTAACAGAAAATAAGCCCCCTGCTGTCATTATCGATGAGCAAACCATTTTTTTAGGGTGGCGTTGGGGCGTGAGTGGGGTAACCTCTGCTGCCTTTGATGTTACTTGGTTGAAAACCGTCTTAAACCGCTATGGAATTAACGACAGTAATCAATTAGTGGCAGAAAATAGTCTAGACATTCCCCCCTGCAATTTAGTGGATCTCAATCCCCCTCAACAACCTTTCCCCATTTTACCCCCTGCCTATATTCCCCAACCAGAAGAACCTCAAAGCGAACCAGAAGAACCCTTGATTGAGATAGAATTAACCCCTGAATCTTCTCTTCCTACACAAATCTTAATCAGCGATCGCCGTTCTCAAGGATTCAATTATCGGCTCAATCGTCCAACTGTGCCGATTATTTCCCCTCAACAAGCCCAAACCATGACAGAGGAGTTATCTAACCTCATTGTTCGCTTTGAAAGTACCCTTCTTGCTGCCCAAGCCCATAATCAACCCATTTCCCACCAAAATAATTTAGCCTTACGTCAGTCCCAAGAGTCACTCAACCAGGCGAAGATTAGTCTGCAAAACTTTGAGCGATTATTAAACGAAAGACAGTACGATCAAGCCCGACGGGTTTGGTTAAAAGCCCGTCGTAGTCTCTGGGACAATTATCCCACCGATCGTCAGATTGCTCAACCCGAAGTACGGGCCATGTGGTTAGATCGAGGCAGTATTGTCAAAACCCGTTCAGAAGCTGAGTTAGCGGTACTATTTGACCGGATGGCTCAAGCTGGTATCAATACCGTTTTCATGGAAACTGTCAACGCCAGTTATCCCATTTATCCCAGTCAGGTAGCACCCGAACAAAACCCTCTGACCAAAGGTTGGGACCCCCTCAAAGCTGCGGTGAAATTGGCCCATGAACGGAACATGGAACTTCATGCTTGGGTCTGGATCTTTGCGGCCGCGAATCAAGGCCATAATAAGGTTTTAGACCAACCGAAAGACTATTTAGGACCTGTACTTTCGGATAACCCTGACTGGGGTATCACCGATAAAGATGGCAATTATTTTGATCAGGGACAACAATTTAAAAAGGCTTTTCTTGACCCGGCTAACCCCAGAGTTCAGAACTATTTACTGTTATTATTAGATGAAATTGCTCGCAATTATGATGTAGATGGCATTCAATTTGATTACATTCGTTATCCTTTTCAACAGCCTCAAATCAATCAAACCTTTGGTTATAGTAAATCCTCTCGTTATCTCTTTAAAGAAATGACGGGAGTTGACCCTATAGAAATTTCTCCCACTCATCCTTTATGGAATCAATGGACGGGTTTTCGTGTTCGTCAAATTGATAGTTTTGTCGCTAGAGCATCCACTCATTTAAAAAAGGTTAAACCTGAGTTAATTATTTCTGCTTCTGTGTTTCCTATTGAGCGACGCGATCGCCTCTTTCGCTTACAACAAAATTGGGAAGAATGGATAGAACAAGAATGGGTGGATATGATCGTTTTGATGACCTATGCCCTCGATACTGGTAACTTAGAAGAACGTATCAAATTAGCTTTTGATGATAGTTTATCCCAATCTGCTTTAGTGATTCCTGGCTTACGTTTATTGAAGGTTCCTGACTCTGTGACCATTGATCAATTACAATTTGTTCGTAATCTGCCTATCAGTGGTTTTTCTCTCTTTGCAACAGAAAATTTGACCCCTTCTTTACAAAGTTTATTAAGTCGCATTCAAAACTCAGAAAATACTCAACCTCTACCCTATCGTCAACCTTTTCAAACCGCTTTGGCTCGTTATCAGTCCCTACAACAAGAGTGGGATTTTTTAGCTAATAAACAACAGTTAAAAATGGATAAAAATAGCCTTAAAACCATTGATGATCAAGGCAAACAGTTAGAAAAAGCCTTAGAAAAATTAGCAACAGAACCATCAGTACAAAATCTGAGAATAGCCCAACAAAGTTTAAGACAATTTCAACAACAGTTTCCTAACTGGATGAGAAACCATAAACAAGTTTATTCCTATCAAGTTAAAGTTTGGCAAAACAGACTAGAAACCTTAGATAAATTATTAGTTTATGGCGAAAGAAAAATGATTAGTCATTCTAGACTGAGAAGATAGAACTTAAAGTTTAAATGTATTAATTTAACTGCAATTATCTTCAGGGAATAAACATAATTCACACTGTCTCTACTATTAGATAGTATTTACAGAAAGTAGACAAATATGATATTATTTTAAAAATAGCTTTTTTGTTTTCTTCTAAGTAGTCGGACATAAATAAACAGCACTATGTTAAAAAATGTTTTCCCGATGAATTCCTACTGACTCCTGTGCGATAGCGCCGGAACGTAGTGAGGAACTCCTGACTCCTCGTCTCACAGTTAACTTTAATTTTGTCCAACCACTTA
>JASJDD010000097.1 GCA_030065735.1 Crocosphaera sp. | reverse complement strand
TGATTGTGGTATCAGAAAATATTGGGATGAAGTCGAACAAATCTGGGTTGATAGAGACATTTCTGCTGCTATCAACCTTAAAAGAGTCGGGCTGGAACTGTTCCCGACTATAAATCGCCGTAGTGGGAAAATTGTTAAAACTCAAACTAATAGTACCACGAAGGAAGTTCTGGCAGTCCTTAAGGGGATACCAGAAGCCTACACTGTACCGTCAGGTCAGTGTAGGTAGTTCACAATTTTTATTTCTACATTCTACATTCTTAATTCTTAATTCTCCCCTTCTCCCAGTAACCATCTTGACGAAGCTCGCTAAATTATGTTAAATCCCAAAACAAATAACCTTTTAAATCCATCATCCATAACAGTGCCATCTATACCCGAAAAAGCTTTATCTCAACGGATGCAGATTACTGACAATCTCAGTAAACTGCTCGATATTTTACCCTTAAGCATTTGTCATCATCTCCAAGACCATCCCAACTGCGATCGCTTAGTAGAAGTGGTGATGGACTTAGGACGACTTCCAGAAGCCCGTTTTCCTGGGGAAGCGGTGTATTTGGGAGATACCCCCGTTTCAGCCTCTGACTTAGAATATAGTATTCAACGAGTGGGAACCTTTAGCGGCGATAACCGAGCCGGGATAGAAAGAACCCTACACCGTATTAGTGCTATTCGTAACCGAACCGGAGATATTATTGGTTTAACCTGTCGTGTGGGACGGGCGGTATTTGGTACGATTACCATGATTCGGGACTTAGTGGAAACCGGACAATCTTTGCTGTTATTAGGTCGACCTGGGGTGGGTAAAACCACAGCATTACGGGAAATTGCTAGGGTTTTAGCGGATGATTTTGATAAACGAGTGGTGATCATCGATACCTCTAACGAAATTGCCGGGGATGGAGATATTCCTCATCCTGCCATTGGCCGCGCCAGACGAATGCAGGTAGCTAGTCCTGAATTTCAACATAAGGTGATGATTGAGGCGGTGGAAAACCATATGCCTGAAGTGATTGTTATCGATGAAATTGGCACGGAATTAGAAGCTTTGGCCGCTCGGACGATTGCTGAGCGAGGGGTTCAATTAGTTGGGACGGCTCACGGCAACCGAATCGAGAATTTGATGAAAAATCCCACCCTTTCTGACCTCATAGGGGGCATTCAAGCGGTAACGTTGGGGGATGATGAGGCTAGACGCAGGGGGTCCCAAAAAACGGTTTTAGAACGGAAAGCGCCCCCAACCTTTGAAATTGCCATTGAAATGTTAGAGCGGCAAAAATGGGTGGTTCATGAGGATGTGGCCCAGACTATCGATATCTTATTACGCAATGGACAACCCAACCCCCAAGTGAGAACAGTGGATGAAAAGGGGGAAGTCCAAATTACCCAAGAAGAACCGGATCTCACCCCAAACCCGGCTACCTTTGGAACTAACCCAGGAGGAATGATACAACAGCCCAAGGGTTGGCGTGCATCAGGAAAAATGACCCCTGTTGCTCCTTTTGGAGCTAAAAAAGGAAGCAATTTAAGCTCATCCTCGGAATTTGATCGCCTTTTAGATGCTTCTTGGACCCAACCGCAACCAAAAGGGGATAAGGTTAGGGTTCCAGGCCCCAATGGGGAGGATTTTCCGGTCTATGTTTATCCCTATGGTATTGGGCGATCGCAGTTAGAACAGGTAATCGAAGTGCTAAATTTACCCATTGTTTTGACGAAAGACTTAGATAATGCGGATGTGGTAGTGGCCTTACGCTCCCATCTCAAAAATCAGTCTAAGTTACGTCAAGTGGCAAAAATGCGTCAAGTGCCGATTCATGGGGTAAAATCTAACACCATTCCCCAAATTACTCGGACTTTGCAGCGATTATTAGGGATGGATGAGGCAAAAACCCCTGAAACGGCAGATTTAAGGCTGTTTACCCGTGGAGGTAATGATGATGAGTTGGAGGCGTTAGAGGAGGCAAGACTGGCGGTAGAACAGATTGTACTGCCCAAAGGTCAACCCGTGGAATTATTACCGCGATCGCCTAAAGTACGGAAAATGCAGCATGAGCTAGTGGAACATTATCGTCTACAATCTGATAGTTTTGGTGAGGAACCTAACCGTAGATTACGGATTTATCCAGCTTAACAGCCCTTCGGGCGAGGCAGGAGGCAGGAGGGAAAATTCCGTCACAAAGTAAGCCTTGCTACCTTGCCCAACTGGGTCTCGCGTCCCCCACCAAATAGAGGTGGGTCTGAATCCGCCTCTAATCGGCCTCCTGCCTCCTTCAAGAATTCTTCTATCACAAAACCTTGTAAGGTGGGCAAAGGGTAAAAATCAAAAATTTCACAGAATTACTGGATATTTTGCCCACCATTTCCTGATCAATATCAAATTGCTGTAACGTTTATTTTTGTCCAGGGACTTAATTTTTAACTTCTACCATTTCAATAATTCTTTCATCTATATCTTTAACCAAAAAATTGAGTGGTTTTCTCCGACGAACTTTGTATTTTAAACGTCTAGACTCAACTCTTAATAAAATATCTTCTAAACATTCATTATCAAAACAAACATGACGTTGACGGTTTTTCGCACCGTAACTTGCACCCCCAATAATATGAAGTTGAGTATTTTTTTTCAGTTGATACCACAATCCATCTCTGTTTCCATAGTTACTGGTAGCAGTTGCGGTAGAAGTGGAAGACAAGTAAAAGGGGTCAACCCCTGCGGTTCCTAATGTTTGTTCATAATTGTAATAATAATGAAGGGGAACATCAGCTACATTTAACTGTAGTAAGCCTTCATAAAATTGGCGCGCAACCTCTAAATCAGATACCATGATGGTGTAAACTTTGGGTGCGCTGGTGAGAAACATCCACATAGCTAAGCCATAGGCCGCTAATAACATCACCATGATGCCTTGGGTGGATAAAACACTATCAATGGGCAGAAATGCTCCTAAATAATTGAATGTTAAGGTAAGCTGTGTCACTATAGTCATAGATTATAGATTAAGGATAAGAACGATCTCAGTTCGTCCTACTTTACTACAAATTTCGCTTTTTTCAAGGTAAGACGACAGATTTCAAAGTAGATGTCAAGTTTTATCTCTCAATTTTATCTAATCTTTCCCTAAAAAGCCAACAATAAGCTCTCGTGACATCCTCCCACGCTAACTGCTAGGCAGTATAGCGTGGGCTTCCCGACTCACGACGGGATATTTCTGCCCACAGAGGCAAATTGCCTCTACGCCAGTTATCTAGGCTCATCACCCCCGACACCTCGACTTGACAGACGGTTTCCTTTCCTCTGAGTCCCAGAGTAGTAGTTTCGATACCTCGATTACAGATTTCCTGAGCCGATGCTAGGTCACGGTCAACAAAAGTATCAAACCCGTAACCGCATTCATGACAGACGTGAAACCTGTCAGCTAGGGTTTTTCTGACTTCTGCACGACAATTTGGGCAAGTTTGGCTAGTTCCCCGATGGTCAACCAAGCCGAAATACTTACCTCTTACCTTACAGACATATTTCAAAATATCCCTGAATTGCCCAAAACCTGCATCAAGGGTATGCTTGCCCAAAAATCCCTTAGCCATAGTACGAAAGTCAATATCTTCCATAAAGATACTGTCTCCCATATCACAAATTTTATGGGCTAATTTGAACTGGTAGTCTTTGCGCTTGAAAGCAATATGATTGTGTTGCTTTTCTACTTTGTTTCTGGCTTTTTCGTAGTTGTTAGAACGCTTGCTTTTTCTACTTAAGCGACGTTGCAGCAATTTAAGCTTGCGGTGTTCACTTTTAAAGAATTTACGTCCTTTTTCTACATAGTTATCACTGGTAGCTAAATAACTAGAAAGTCCGACATCAAGTCCAAGAAAATGGCCAAATGGTGATTCAATCTCAGGCAAAGTTAGATCAGATTGAATGCTAATGACAGCAAACCAACCCTTAGCCTTCTTAATAATTCTTACCTGTTTGATGACAAAACCATTAGGGATTGGACGATGAAGATTAATCTGTACTTTCTTCAATTTAGGTAGATTAATATGCCACCCTGTTAGGGGATTGCTTCTAAACTGAGGAAACAGTAAAGATTTCATCTGCCCATACTTCTTGAACCGAGGAAAACCGAACCCCCGATTACGAAAAAAGTCCCAAGCATCATGAAGTCTTCTAACATTAGTTTGTAAGACTTGACTGGGGACTTTAGCTAACTCAGGAAAGACTTTTTTTGCTTTTGGTAATTGGTTTTGTTGCTGATGGTAACCCGGAAAAGGATAATCAGCAGACATAATATATTCTGACTCCAACGAACACCAATCTATTGGACATTTCCTCGAAGCTATCCAATCCTTTAACTCACGCAAAGCATAGTTGTAGGAAAGGCGACAAATTTCTAGCCATTCAGACAACATTGCCTCTTGTTTGCTATCGGGGTAGATGCGGTATGTATAATTCAGTGTTAGAGTCATCATGCTATGTTAGCACAGAAACTCTAAAGTGGTAACACAAGTTGTCTAGGCAAGGTTGTGCTGTCGCACGTTAATATATTGGTCGGGCTGTATCCCAACCCTAAAACATTGGGGGTACTCACCTTCGGTTCGATGAATCCCCCTCGTTTATAGGGTGGGACTTAGCCCGACTTTAAGTTAAACATTTAGCAATTATTATGGCATCCGATCCTAACCGAATTTTACGCTTAATTCCTCTGTTTGCTGGTAGTTTAGGGGGAATTTTATTATTAATCAACCGCTTAATGACAGTACAATTAACTGAGTCTCAAGCGAGATCCGATGTCTTGGGGGTGATTTTGAGTGGTGTCTTAATATTAGTAGGATTAATTTGGCAACAGATTCAACCGCGATCGCCTGATGCTGTGACTTTGATCGGAGAGGAAGGCATCGAATTTAACCCTAATTTACCTGATTCTATCAAAACAGAATTGGCTTGGGCTTCTCTGATGCTTTTAAACAATACCGTGACTCAATCTTTGGTGGTGTATTATCAGGGTCAAGTTTTGCTGCGTCGAGGGATTTTAGGGCAAAATTCTCAGGTTACTCCCGATAAAATCTTAAAGCGAGTGCTAGAAACCCAAAAACCGGTTTATCTGGTCAATTTAAACTTGTATCCAGGGAAAATTGAGTTTGATTATTTACCTCCAAACACACAAGGAGTGATTTGTCAACCCTTGGGGAGTCATGGGGCGATTATTTTAGGAGCAAATGTTCCTCGCAGTTATACCAAACAAGATGAAAATTGGATTGAAGGAATTGCCGATAAATTAACTTTAACCTTAGAAACTGAGTTGATTGAAAATACCTAAATTGTAAGAGTCTGTTACTTTTAAAGTCAAAAAAGAGGCGTATTTTCCTTATACAGAACCCATTGTAGTGGTTACGGTTTTTTTTGATAGAGGATATAAAAGATGACTTTTCAGATTAATTATGATCAAGAGGTAGATTCAGCTTATTTTCGTCTTGAGAATGAGACGGTTTTAGATTCTGAAGAAATTGCTGATGGAATTATTGTTGATTATAATGAAAATAATAAGATAGTTGGGGTTGAGTTATTAGGGGTAAAAACCATCAATATTGGCAATTTAGCTCTCCTTATTCCTCTGTTACCTGAGTCGTTTAAAGCACAAATTCAAGACTTTTTTTCCTTAGAATTTAATATAATAGAAAAAGGCATACATTAACTGAAAATAATTAATGG
Organism: Crocosphaera sp.; assembly: GCA_030065735.1. Lineage (GTDB taxonomy): Bacteria > Cyanobacteriota > Cyanobacteriia > Cyanobacteriales > Microcystaceae > Crocosphaera. The sequence goes on along the minus strand of JASJDD010000097.1, from coordinate 7,882 downwards.
ATTATTCACAAAAATTAGATCCATCCCTAAGAAATATTTTAGAAAATGCTGATATTCCTGATGAATTGAAACAAAGAATCAACAATCATTAAAAATAGCTCAATGGCCATCAACCGTTATCGGAATTATGAGTAATTTCCTCAAGAGCATTATTAATAATATCTTCTTCCACACCATGACGTTTAAGACTTTCTATCAATTCCGAGAATGGGTTATTTTCTAGTTTCTCTAAATCTTCTCGTAACCCTTGTCCAATATAAGTTTTCATTAAAGGTTGATAACCAGAAAAACCTAATAAGGGTGCTATCCTTTTTAAGTCTTCAACCACGTCTTCAGGAATGCGCAGGGTAATTGTTTTCATGGGGCGATCTTTTTTCAATCTTTGTTTTAAGGTTTCAATTTTCATAATAATTACGTTCTTGACGGGTAGCTTTACGGGCGGAAATAATTCTAATTATACTTATATTATTGTTAATGATAATATAAATATGACAGATTTTATGCTATTATTCCAAGTTAATTAATTTGAATCAAATAAATTATGAACAGGAAAAATAGATTTTGGTATTTTATTATAGGGGGAATCTTTATAAATATTCTTATTTTAGTTTTCACCTTTGGTACATCAGAGTTGGTTCTTAATAACTCAGACTGGTTTATGAAGTTATTTCCTCCATTACATGATATACTTACAAATCTTGTTCGATTTGTACCAATAATTGAGGTAATTATTGGACTTATAGTTCATAAAAGGGATGAAAACATATCTAATAATAAACAATTATACGGTGTAAGGGGAATTAAGAGCCTGTTTAACACAACAGTAATGCAATTTTCTAATCAGAACATTCCTAGAACTACAAGAAATCGAATGCGTAATTCACTGCATCGCATAGATTCCAATTTTATTCCGGGTTATCTTACAAAACAATCTATATTTGTTGCTCTGATAATTGCTCTTATATTGAACACAGGTTGGATGCCAGAAGAATTTAATAATAATATTGATACTCAATTTAATTTTGATTGGTATACTTATATATTTATTCAGTTTTTATTATTTACTGCTTTAGTTTTTAACTTATTTTCAATATTATGTTACGACTACTCATATAGATTTAAGTGGGGAAGAGAGTTAACCATTGACTTACTCAAAAGAGGTTTATTTTTAGATATAGTATCTTTCTATGCTTTTTTGACAGCAATTTTAACTATTACTGCTACTATCAATCCTTATTTTTTTTATGGTGTCAATATCGTAACATTCATCGCAGCAACATTGTATTATTTCTTTAATGAAAAATCCCTCAGTAATCGTAGAAATTTCCCATTTAATCGAACACAAAATACCCTACCTCTGTATTTTATTGAGGATATTAGTTCTGAATTATTGATTATTCCAAAAGCTGGTCTAAGCACTCCACTTCCAACAGGTACTGGAAGTCCGCCTCGAACAACAATAGGGATTGGAGAGTTTCAGGTAAAAATAACATTAACATTCAATGCAATATTTACTAATGCCAACGGTGTAGTTGTTAATCTTACAAATGATATGATAACAGTTCTGTACGACTATACAACTCCTAATAATTATAAGCTTCTTGAAAAAATACAGTTACCTTATGAGATCATGCCAGAAGAGCCAGCAAATCAAATTATTCATTCAGTCAATGGTGCTAATTCTGTTTTAGAATTATCCCTTGTTTTGCAATCGTAACAACTTCTAATTGGCTATTGAGCTAATTAATTGAAGAACCCCAACTTGCTGCGCTGAAGTTGGGGATTCTAACAGGGAATCGCTTCCCCGTTCACCCACTCATCCCCCCTTGCTCCCCCCTTACTAAGGGGGGCAGGGGGGATCGGGTTCCCAGGCTCAATCTCCAACGAGACTGATATCTCCCCATTTCTAGAACCTGTTGATTCAGGCTTGGGCGTAACTTCCTGATGGACCATCAGTAGCTTGGATGGACTAATTCCAAGGGTTTCTAGTCCTTTTCTTCCAATATTTAATGATGCTTGGATATCTGCATCAGCTAAAAAACCGCAATTAAGACACAAAAAACGTTCTTTCTTGCGGTTTTCTTTTTGTATATGCCCACAATAGGAGCATTTTTGAGATGTAAATTTGGGGTTAACATCTATACAAATTAAGCCAAACTTTTCAGCTACCGACTTAATTTTTGTTTTTAGATTTCCCCAAGAACAATCTCTAATTAATCGATTTAAAGCTCTTTTAGCTGATTGTCCATTCTTCAGAAATTTTCCATTTTCGTCTTGTTTGGCACGACATTTTCTAATCATTCCTTGAATGTTCAGATTCTCTAAGACCATGACCTCAGCCTTCCGAACAAGGCGGTGGGCGATTTTCCATTGATGATCTTCCCTTTGGTTAACTATTTTTTGGTCAAGACGTGCTAATTTAGCGTATGCTCTTTTCTGATTAGACGAACCCCTCTTTTTACGAGATGCTCTACGTTGTCTAATGGTTTTTCTTTTAGATAAGCGTTTCTCAAATTGAGGATTTTCTATTAACTCTCCATTGCTCAAAGCTAACAGTTTCTTGATCCCCAAGTCACAACCAATGACAGTTTTAACTTGTGTTAAATCCTTCGGGTTTGACTGGGGAATATCTTTGTTTTCTATTCTGATGGCAACGTACCAACCATCAGCTAATGAGCGAATGGTTACAGTTTTCAGATTAAATCCATCAGGAATATTTCGAGACTTAAAAAACCTCATCCAACCGATAGAAGGAAGATAGATTTTGTTCTCCTCTAATTTAACCTGATTGGGAGGATAACTAAAACTTTTGAATTTTTGACGAGTTTTAAATTTTGGAGATCCTCTACCATCAAAGAAGTTTCCAAAAGCCGTCTCAAGCCGTCTTAAGTTTTGTTGTAGAACTGTAGAGTGGATTTTTTGGTACCAGGGCCTAGCTTTTTTCAAAAAGCGTAATTCTGATGATTGCATCTCATAGGCATTACGTTTTTTACCTGATTTTTTGAAGGGTTCTCCTAATTGTGATTGATCAGAAATTGAACAGGTTAACGGACAGCAGGGAGCTTTGGTTTTTAAGTCAGAATAGTTACCTAGCTTGGGGAATTTAACCTGTTCATAAGCCTCAATTCTATCTCTCAAGCAGAAATTGTAATGACTTCTTAGCATGGATAGCCAGTTGGCCATTGTTATTTCTTGAGATGGGCTTGGTTTTAATTTATATTTGTAAGCTATGATCATTATTGCTTAGACTTTTTAGTCAAGAATCTAATCGCACATTTTTTCTTAATTATAGTGGTTGATTTAATGATTGGCCACTAGATTTTTTTAATGATTGGCCACTAGATTTTTCTCTATGGATTCCCTACGGTCAATTTATTTCCTGGTCGCCATTCATCCCCACCGTATAGACGGATGGGGTATTCTGGCGACATAGGATAAATCATAAAAAAACACCGCCCATTATTATTAATAGGCGGTTATTGAGAAATCATACTGAAGTTTGATAATTCACTTCTACATTGAAGATCCTAAACCAGCATAAGCACCGTAGAAGAAAAGGCCGAGAACGGAAATAGCTCCCATACCAGCGATTAAACCTACTAACCAAAGGGGAATTTTACCTTCTGCAAACATGATTTTACCTCCTAGATAATACCTAAAAAAAATGAATTAGTTAAAGAAATAGCTGGAAAAAAGAATGCCGAGAACCGCAATTAAAAGTAATCCTAAATAAAGGGATGTACGGTTTAATTCGACGGGTTGACGGTTAGGGTTTTGATTTCTATCCATGAATAAACTCCTAGCGTTGAATAAACTGCATAGCGGCGATCGCACCGACAAAGAAGACTGTAGGAACAGCTAAAGCGTGAACTGAGAGCCATCTTACGGTAAAAATGGGATAAGAAATAGGTTGATTAGGATTGTTGTCTGCCATTGTTTTAAACCTCTTCTAAACTAAACTACTTATTAAACTGTTCGATTTCTTGACCCGCTTCATAACGGTTCTCAATAATGGGTAATTCTTGACGTTCTTGAGTAAAATACTCATCAGGACGAGGAGTCCCAAAAGCATCATAAGCTAATCCTGTGCTAACAAACAACCAACCGGCAATGAATAACATAGGGATGGTGATGCTATGAATAACCCAGTAACGAATACTGGTAACAATATCGGTAAATGGACGTTCTCCGGTAACACCTGACATTTTAAATTTCTCCTAAAGAAAATCAATTACAAATGGCAAAATCTAGTCTACTACGATTCTGAAACAGTCTTACAGACTTCTTTAAATAAGAAACTGTTTTAAGCTGCTTCTGATGTGGGTTCATATTTGAGTAAAATACCATCTTGTCCCAAAATAAAACCTTTTTCGGCATTAACAAAAACGATTTTATAAAGGTTAGAGGGTACGCTTTCGATGGCGCGATCCTTCTTCCAGGTTTCCCCATTATCCGAGCTTACCAATAAGTTGCCGCTACCACCAGCCACCCAAAGTTCTTCGGGGGTGCGATAGGCTAAGTCAAGTAAACCCCAACTGGTGGAGGGTTCAGGATAAACTACATCTTGCCAGTCTTCTAAGTCTTCTGGGGAAGTAAATTGAAGTTGTCCGCCTCTAGCGAGTAACCACAAACCTCCTTCTTCACTGTAACCCATTGCTTGTAATCTTCGGGATGAGTTGCGGTTATGGGGAGTCCATTCGCTTTGTCCAGGTTCCCAGGTGGAATAAAAGTTACCCCGTGCAGAAACAGCGACGTAACGACCATCCGGCGATCGGGAGATATTGCGGGCCACTCCAACAGCACCTTCTACTAACGCAGACCAAGTTTTGCCTCCGTTGTCGGTTTTGTAAATAGCCCCTAAGTTGGTGACCATTTCGGCAGTTTCAGGAGCGAGAGCAATAATACCATCTGGTGCGCCGGGAAGTTTCTCACTCAGGGGAATACGGGACCAGTTTTCGCCACCATCTTCGGTATGTAATAGGATAGCAGGTTTTCCTGTGATCCAACCTTCATCACCGTCGAAACTAACCCCAGTAAAACTAATTTTTTCGTCACCGAGGTCTAGTTTACGTTCTTGCCAGGAGTCTCCTCCGTCGGTGGTTTCAAACAACGCTGCTTTTGTTCCCACTAACCAACCATGATCGGAGTTATCGGTAAAGGCAATGTCTGCAAAGGTGACATCGGTTTCTAAAGAAAGGGTTTTCCAGGGGTTATTGAGGGTGGACGGAACTTTACTGCAACTAATGCAAAATAAGGAAATGGCTATTAATATTACAAATTGTTTCAGTTTTCTCATAAACACAAGGTAAATAGGCTGATAAAAGTTCGAGCTTGTTGTTTTCAAGTTGATTAACCGAGTTTTACGGATGTATCAAGGTTAAAAGGTTAATTTAACCCGTATAAACTTAGGAAAAACAGGAACCCTAAAGCTAGTCCTCCAAAAATGAGGAGATTTTTTTGATTGGGGGTCAGGTTATTAACACCAAAGCCATAGTTTAGGTTTTGTTGGAACCCAGAGGGGGCGTTAGTTGCACCAATACTGACAAACTGGTTGGTTTTTGCGCCACAGACGGGGCATTTCCAGCCACTAGGGAGTTCAGAAAAAGGGGTTCCAGGGGGAACGTTTCCTTTGGCATCGCCCTTGTTAGGCTCATAAACATAGCCACAGAGACGACATTCGTGGTTAGCTGGTGCGAGTTCAGCTAGGGTCTTTTCTTGGGGTCTCTCAGTCATTGCTCTACTTTAAGCAAATCTTAATATCTATGTTACAAATTATCCCATAAACTTAACATTCTGAACAAATCTTGCTATTGCAGATCAGGGTTGGGGTGTAGAATCTCATGACCAGGACTCTAGGGCGAGGCTTTAGACCAAACTCTTTTGGTCTAAAGCCTCGCTTTTTAAGGACGTTCGGCGAAGCTCAGTCGAGCCGCGAAAAGTTTTTGGTCCGGAGTATAAATCTCTGTTCCAAAAACAACTTCTGTGCGATAGCGCCTGGTAGTAGTGAGGAACTTCTGAATCTGATAACTTTATTGTTAGCATAGTGAGCAGGATAGTCACACTACTCTGTCTTAAACTTATTTGAAATAACCCTGACATGGCTTCTCCTGCAAGCACATCCTATGACATTAAATGGGAAAAATTACCTGAAGATTTTATCCTACCTGATGATCCTGTAGACAATATTCATCAACCTGCGATCGCTGCGGCCTTAACTGATAGTTTAGAAGTCGCCGGTAAACTTCCAGATACTGCTGTCACAACCACTAATTACGGCATCTGCGCCACTGTAAATGGGAAAATTGTCGTAAAAGCCCCCGACTGGACTTATATACCTCATATTCGTGTATCTAAAGAGGAAATTGATCGTAGCTACACCCCCCAACTTCAAGGGGAACAACCTCTTATTGTCATGGAGTTTCTTTCTGATACTAATGGTCACGAATATTCCATTAAACCTACTTATCCCCCTGGAAAATGGTTCTTTTACGAGAAAATTCTCAAGGTTCCTCACTATATTATTTTTGAACCCTATAGAGGATTAATTGAACATTATCGTCTGAGTGAATCTGGAGGATATAAAATACAATCTAGTAATGAAACTGGACGTTATTGGATTCCTGAATTAAAGGTTTATTTAGGGATTTGGGAAGGAACCAGAGAACAACGGAAAGGCTATTGGTTGCGGTGGTGGAATGAAGCCGGAGAATTGTTACTCTGGGGTTCAGAATTAGCTATTCAGGAAAGGCAAAAAGCTGAGGCTGAAAAGCAGAAAGCTGAACGTTTAGCTGCTCAATTAAGGGCTGCTGGTATCGAACCCGAAGCATAACTGATTAACTTGTAGGGGTCAACTGCTGTTGATCTCTATGTAGAGTTATGAATAGAAGCTTAAAATTTCCCGTCAATATACCAAAATCTCTTGTAAACATATTTGATATAACTTGAGTTCGGAGTTCGGAGTGAAGATTTTTTCAACAGATTTTGAATAAATATTGCTATGGCAGATAAGAAGTTAGAGGAGCGATTACAATAAAATTTTGAAAATATAGATAGAAACTACTGTTATGTCTAATCTTAGTCGTAACCATAGATTTACAGAACTTAATCAAGCTTTAGGAAAAACTGATACACCAAAAATAAATCAATCTAGTCAAAAACTTGATGTTACTTTGACCTTTGATATCACTGGGAGTATGTATAGTTATTTAGAGAAAGTTAGACAGGAACTTAATTATTTATCCCAGGAAATTAAGCAAGCTATTTCTCAGTCTAAAATTGGAGTCATTGCTTATGGTGATTATTGTGATGCTCAAACCACTTATGTAACTAAAGTTTTGAATTTAAGTGATAATTATCAACTCAAAGAGCAGTTATGCTCTTGAAAGCAGGAAAAACAGGAATTAAAGCATGGAATAATTTTAGAAACAAAGAAAATTATGTACCCAGTTTAGAAGGAACAAACCTAACCCAAACAAAATTTGATGGTAGTAATTTACAAGGAGCAAATCTAAAAAATGCTCTTATCGATGACACCAGTTTTTTAGGAGTTGATTTGCAATATGCTGATCTAACAAACACAGATTTTCATTATGGTATTTTTAGTGATGAAAAACCAACTAATACTAATGGTGCTAAAGGAATCCCAAATTTCTAACTATTTTGTCTGACCGATCGCCATCTTGATTAATGTGAACAATTAAAATTATGACTAATATTTCTAATCCATCCCTTCGCTTTGCAGTTTGTATCAATAATAAGTAGTCGGACATAAATACAGCTAACTGTGTAAACATTTGTAAACATAGCTTTAATCCTACTCCTGCCTCCTGCCCCCTGCCTCCTGCCTCTTTTCAACTGTAACGTTTATTTTTGTCCAGGTACT
>JASJDD010000096.1 GCA_030065735.1 Crocosphaera sp. | reverse complement strand
GTGCAATCATGGGGTCAATGGAGGAAAATCTGTAAACTTCTTCGTGAGCAGAAAATCTCCCGACACCAAATGTTTGAATCAGCGAAAGTCCTAGAGGCATTGCATCATGCAGTTTCCCGAACTAGAAGGGGGAAATCTTCCCCTAGACAGGGAAGGAAAGTTAAATCTGCTTCAAAACCAGTAGTTTTTTCAAACAGTAAAATCCACGGGGAGTCACTGATGCCCCAAAACTGTTAGTCTAATAAGACATTATTAGATATTAATAGGTTTTTAGTAGGTGTCAACAGTTGCTAAGACTACATTATCTTGTAAATCAAACGCTGAACTTTCTTGATTAGTTGCTCCTAATTCAAATAAATAGATAGCCTCATTATCAGCAATTTTTACTTTTCCATTTTCAACGTACTGCTGTAAAAAGAAATCAATGGTATTTTGATTCGCAAAGGGTAGAATATTAGGAACCGGATCGCCATTGAGCAAAACCACAACTTGTGGTGTGTTCATATCAGTAGTAGACACCGTCATCCCTGTACCATCACAGGCTGATCCATCTCCTGAAATTGATTCGACATCAAAGGTAGTTCCGGCTGCTTGATTAGGTAAGGTTAAGCTAGAATTACTATCCCAGTTTTGCTGGGTTTGATCAACATAGAGATGAGTGGTAACAGGAATGTCTTCCCCTCCAGCACCACAAGTAATCTCACCCCCTAAAATTTCAAACTTAACAGTCGCAGATTCTTGAAGCATTAACTGGTTATTATTAATAATAAATATGGGCTTATCCTCAGTAAACCCCTGGGTGATGTTGCTCCTGGCAAACGCCATCGTTTCAACTTCATAATTAATTTCTTCACCCCAAGTCTTATTATCAGTAGTGGTTGCTAAATGAAGTTTTACCAGTTTTTCTTCGGAGTTCACACAAGCGTTAAATCCTTCAGTTGCATTAAGATTACTGGTTTGCCAATTGGGAGGACAATCTGAGGTATTTGCTGTGTTATCAATACTATCGATTAAGACATGAGATTGCCAAGTTTTAGGGTTATTAATTTCCGTTGGATCATATTGCCCGTCATCATTAAAACTCGGTCCCCATCGCTCAATCACATGAGGTCCTTCCCAAATACTTTCTGCTGGTTTTATATAGTAAATAATACGTTGAGGTACATCAGGAACTTGAAAAACGACAATGGGTTCTGCTCCATCAGGAAGGGTAAAATCAGGAGCTTCAGCCAAAGCTGCAACGGCATCAGACTCAATTCTTCTCCCTAATTTCACTTCTTCTGTAATAAATTCTAAAGCTCGATTGGAATTAAATTGAATTTTTCCTTTTGCTGATGCTTTTTGATCTACGGCTAGAAGGTGTACTACGCCCCATCCAGCTATACCAACAACAAAAGACATTAAAACACTTCCTAGTAATATTTCTATCAAAGTAGCACCAGTATTAGGCTTATTTTTTTTGATAAGGGGTAAGAGGTGGGTGAGGTTCATAAGAGTAATTTATTAAAGATTGTTTAGGCATTTACAGACACCAGTTTATCATTTTTTTTTGAAACTGCCAGTATCTACTGAAGAATTTTTTTTCTTTTGCAACTAACAATTTTTTAAAGAGTTAATCAAGAACTCAGTAATAATATCAAGAGATAAAAAAAGATAATAGCATTTGACAAATAATAACGGGTAAAATCACTGACTTTTAGGGGGAAATTTCGTATTCAATCTCTCAGAATAGCCTATCAAAATGAAAAAAACTTACGTATTTACCTGAGGAGAAGTAGTCGGATTTAACGAAGTCAGCTTAGAAATCATGTCCCCTTTCGCCATTCATGAACGTCCTCATCGAATTATTTTCCCGTTACACAGCTTATTCCTCAACTGGTGCAACAAGCTATTCAAGAAGGGACTCGTCCTATGCTACAACAACTTAAACAATGGATAATGGATAATTAGTCTTGAGTTTCAAAAGTAAAAAATGCAGCTTGATTTTCGCAATATTAATACACTCTGGTCTTCTATTATTGTAGAAACATTATCTCGTTTAGGGTTAAACACTGCGGTTGTTTGTCCGGGATCTCGTTCAACGCCTTTAACCCTTGCTTTTGCCACTCATCCTAATATTGAAACCATCCCTATTTTAGATGAGCGATCAGCTGCTTTTTTTGCCTTGGGAATAGCGAAACGAAGCCATATTCCTGTGGCTTTAATTTGTACATCAGGGACAGCTGGAGCGAATTTTTATCCCGCAGTCGTTGAAGCAAAAGAAAGTCAAGTTCCCCTGTTAATTTTTACGGCCGATCGCCCTCCAGAATTAAGAAACTGTCATGCAGGACAAACCATTGATCAAGTAAAGTTATACGGTAATTATTGTAATTGGTACACAGAATTATCTTTACCTTCTCTAGAGATAAAACTGTTATCTTATCTCAGACAAACCATGATCACTGCTTGGGATCATTCGTTAATTCCTTATCAGGGTGTGGTGCATTTAAACTGTCCTTTTCGTGAACCTTTAGCCCCCATTTTTACTCCTGAAATTGAAACTTTATTCTCTAAAATAAATTTTGATAATTTTTTTGACAATATTTATGCAGGAGACAAAAAAGGGTTAGGTAAATACGATTTATTTGATTATTTAAACCAATGGTTATCTAAACCTAAAGGAATTATTATTGCTGGTGTTATTAATTCTAATAATCCCTATTTATATTGTAAGCAAATTTTTGGTTTATCTACCTTATTAAACTATCCAGTTTTAGCAGAAGCGTTATCTCCTTTTAGAAATTATGCTCAAGGATTTCCTAATTTAATTAATACTTATGACATTCTTCTTCGTAATAATAAAGTTGCTGATAATTTGGTTCCTGATGTGGTTATTCAAATTGGAGAATTTCCCACCAGTAAACAATTAAGAGGATGGTTGGAAGATAGTCAAGTGCAACATTTTATTATTGACCAACGTTCTGATAACCTTAATCCTCTTCATAGTAATACTCATTATATTCGCGCAGATATTCATGATTTAGATATAAAATTTGATGAAAAATATTTACCTAAAAAGAAAGATTTATTTTATCTAAACCAATGGAAAAAGGTCAATAAAATAATCAATCAGAATATCAAAGCAAATTTTGAAAAAACTGAAGAGTTATTAGAAGCAAAACTGCCTTTTATATTGTCCAAAACATTACCATATAAAACGTTTATTTTTATTGCTAATAGTATGCCAGTACGTTATGCAGAATTTTTTTGGATGCCTAATAAGCGTCAATTTATACCCTATTTTAATCGAGGAGCAAACGGGATTGAGGGAACCTTATCTACTGCTCTAGGAGTAGCTTATAAAGCAAAAAGTAGTGTCTTGGTTACAGGGGATTTAGCCCTTTTACACGATACCAATGGCTGGTTAATCCGACAGCATTTTCAAGGACATTTAACCATCATTTTAGTTAACAATAATGGAGGAGGTATTTTTGAAATGTTACCAATTTCACAAGAAGAATCTTTCTTTGAATCTTATTTTGCAACTCCGCAAAACATCGATTTTTCTAAAATATGTGCAACTTATAATGTTGAACATATTTTAATCAAAAATTGGACACAACTAGAACAATTATTAAATCCCTTACCCTCAACAGGAATCCGTGTGTTAGAATTACAAACAGACCGAAAAAGAGATGCTTTTTGGCTCCAAAATAATCTGGCAAAACTATCTATCTTAAAAAAAGAATAATGAATTCTGTTAATGAGTATTTTTCTTCAAGAGGAAACTTTTTAGAACATTCAAAAATCTTCATCGCGGCTTCTAAAATACTTTTTCCCTTTGTCTTTTTCGAGCATCATTTTTAATGACAACTGTACTTCCCACACTTACCTCTCCCATGAGATTAACAAAGATACCATGAAAAGTGAGCTTAACGGGGGAGTGTCGACAGAAAGGATCACTCATTGCTATGGGAAAAAGATAAAATCGAGGGCGGTAATGATAGGATAACAAAAGCAAGGAATTAGTATAAATATATGGCAGAAACCTTATTATTTAATGCCCTACGTCAAGCCATTGATGAAGAAATGGGACGAGACGACACAGTATTTGTCTTAGGAGAAGATGTGGGACACTATGGCGGTTCCTACAAAGTAACCAAGGATCTTTACAAAAAATACGGAGAATTACGGGTTCTTGACACACCTATTGCCGAAAATAGCTTTACGGGAATGGCTGTGGGGTCTGCAATGACAGGATTACGGCCTATCATTGAAGGGATGAATATGGGCTTTTTATTATTAGCCTTTAACCAAATCGCCAACAACGCTGGAATGTTACGCTATACTTCCGGGGGAAATTTTAAAATTCCTATGGTGATTCGCGGCCCTGGAGGGGTAGGAAGACAGTTAGGGGCCGAACATTCCCAACGGTTGGAAGCTTATTTTCATGCCGTTCCTGGCTTAAAAATTGTGGCCTGTTCAACCCCTTACAATGCCAAAGGACTCCTTAAAGCAGCCATTCGAGACGAAAATCCTGTTCTTTTCTTTGAACACGTCTTACTCTACAACCTCAAAGAAACCCTTCCAGAGACTGAATATATTGTCCCTTTAGACAAAGCGGAAATTGTTCGCAAGGGGAAAGATGTCACCATTCTCACCTATTCGAGAATGCGTCATCATTGTTTACAGGCCCTAAAACAAATCGAAGCACAAGGTTATGATCCCGAAATTATTGATTTAATTTCCCTTAAACCCTTCGACTTACAAACCATTGGGGACTCCATTCGCAAAACTCACCGCGTCATCATTGTTGAAGAATGTATGAAAACTGGAGGGATTGCAGCTGAATTAATTGCTTTAATTAATGATAACTTTTTCGATGAATTAGATGCGCCTGTGATTCGTTTATCCTCCCAAGACATTCCCACCCCTTACAATGGAATGTTAGAAAGATTGACCATTGTACAGCCACCCCAAATTGCTGAAGCAGTGGATAAGTTGATGACCCTGCATATCTAGTTAGATGAGATGGTGATGGAGGCAAATTTAGAATTTAGAATTTAGAATTTAGAATTTTTATGTTTCTTAATTCTTAATTCCTTCAGTCTCCCCCTTCTCCCAGTCCCAAACCTTTACAGAAGACTCCAGTATGAAACAACAACGTTTGTTGATCGGTTTGATTATCGCTCTGGTTATTGGTGCGATCGCCCTTCTCAATGTCATTCCCTTACAATTGGGTTTAGACTTGAAGGGTGGGGCCCAATTAACCATTCAACTCAAACCGACCGAAGAGGTCAAAACCATCTCCCAAGAGGACTTAGAGGCAGCTAAAACAGTTCTCGAAAACCGAGTTAATGGGTTAGGGGTAGCCGAACCCGTTGTCCAAACTCTCGGACAAGATAAAATTGTGGTACAGTTGCCAGGAGTTACCGATCCTGAACAAGCGGAACGGGTTTTAGGGGGAACGGCACAATTAGAATTTCGTCAACAACGGCAAGGGACTGATGGACAATTACCGGTTGAATTGGGCATCAGACGGGACAAGGAATTAGAATTAAACGCCCTGAGAGTAGGAGATCCCACCCCTGAAGAAGAACAACGCATTGCTGAGTTAACCGAGTCCATAGACGCATCCAACCAAGCTCTTTTAGACCTGTTTGATTCCGTTGGATTATCCGGTAAAAACCTCGAAAATGCTCGTTATGGCCCAACCCAAGGAACCGAATGGGAGGTTATTATCGATTTTGATAGCGAAGGGGGCAAAAAGTTCGCTGAACTGACCAAAAATATTGCTGGGACCGGTCGTAGTATTGGTATTTTCTTAGATGATGTCTTGATTAGTGCGCCTGTGGTTGGCCCTCAATTTGCTGCCACCGGGATCACTGGAGGAAGTGCCGTTATTACAGGGAATTTTACCGTGGAAACGGCCAATGAATTAGCAGTCCAGTTACGGGGTGGTTCCTTACCTTTCCCTGTGGAAGTGGTGGAAAATCGCACCGTTGGGGCTACATTAGGACGAGATAGTATCCAACGCAGTATCTATGCTGCGGTGGCTGGTTTAGTATTAGTTTTAATCTTTATGGCGGTTTATTATCGTCTCCCTGGGATTTTGGCTGATTTAGCCCTTGCCATCTATACCCTCTTAACCTTGGCTTGTTATTCCTTGATTGGGGTTACCTTAACCCTTCCTGGTATTGCCGGGTTTATCCTCAGTATTGGAATGGCTGTAGATGCCAATGTTTTGATTTTTGAGCGGACCCGTGAAGAGTTAAGGGGTGGCAAAACCTTATATAGTGGGGTCGAATCAGGATTTTATCGGGCATTTTCTAGTATTTTGGATAGTAATGTTACCACTTTGATCGCTTGTAGTGCTTTATTTGGCTTGGGTTCTGGATTGGTTAAAGGGTTTGCTTTAACTTTAGCCATTGGGGTATTAGTCAGTATGTTTACAGCTTTAACTTGCAGTCGTACCTTACTCTTATTAACTGTCTTAGGACTGCCTGCGGTTCGTAAAAAACCAGAACTATTCTGTCCTAATTTAACCACAGCGAGTAAGTCTTAGACAGAAACCTATCTTTTATTGTTTTTCAATCTATTCAACCGAAAAAATGCGATTACATATCATTAAATGGGAACGGTTATGGTGGACAATTTCTGCCTTAATTCTTTTAGGTGGAATCATTGCTATGATCATTTCTTATACCACCTTTAAAGCCCCCTTAAGACCGGGTTTAGACTTCATTGGCGGAACTCGTTTACAATTACAATTAGCTTGCGCTGTTGAAGGGACTTGTGAGAAACCGATCAATGTAGGAGAAGTGAGAAATATTCTCACCGAAAAAGAGTTAGGGAATAGTACCATTCAAGTTTTAGAAGGCAACACTCTTTCCATTCGCACTAAAAATTTAGATGTGGATGAAAGAACCCAACTACAACAAGAATTAAACGAAAAAATAGGTGAGTTTGACCCCGAAACTATTCAAATTGATACCGTAGGACCAACCATTGGGCAAGAATTATTTGAGTCAGGAATTTTAGCATTATTGGTTTCTTTTTTTGGTATTATTGTCTATCTTAGTGTGCGCTTTAAGTTTGATTATGCTTTCTTTGCTATCATTGCCTTACTCCATGATGTCTTAATTACTGTGGGGTTTTTTGCCGTTTTAGGGTTAGTCGCTGGAGTAGAAGTTAACAGCTTATTTTTAGTGGCTTTATTAACGATTATTGGTTTTTCTGTTAATGATACTGTGGTCATTTATGATCGCATTCGGGAAAACACCGATAAATATATTGAAGAACTTTCCATTAACGATATTGTAGAAACTTCCGTTAATCAAACTTTAAGTCGTTCTATTAATACCACCCTCACCACTTTATTACCCCTTATTGGTATTTTCTTCTTCGGTGGAGAAACCTTGAAATATTTTTCCCTAGCGTTAATTTTAGGATTTATGGCTGGTTCTTATTCCAGTATTTTTATTGCTAGTACCTTACTCGCTTGGTGGCGTAATCGTCAAGTATTGGCTGATAGTTAGAGTCTAGGATAGGGATTAGCAAAAAATTGGGAAATTGTTAAATAATGACCGAAAACTTTAATGTTGAGCAACCTTGTTACTTTTCTTTGAATTACTTTAGTAATGTTAATAATTTGAGTGCTATTTTTAGTAGTATAATCACTGATAGCTAAATTAACAGCAAACTTCAACTGATGTTTGCAGCAAAGTTTTTGATGCCCAAATGATTAAGAAATAATCAAACATAACCAAAGTTTTAGGAGTAAAGACAATTGAAGATTTCTCAAGACAAAACACCAAAAAACGATGGTTCAGGTTTAGAGTCGATAGATCCAAAAGTCTTTGAAATTATTGAAAGGGAACACAACAGGCAAAAAGACAATATTGAATTAATTGCCTCAGCCAACTTTGTGAGTCGTGCTGTACTAGAAGCCACTGGCTCGATCTTGACCAACAAGGTAGCTGAAGGATATCCCGGTCGTCGCTACTTTAGTGGCTGTGAGAATATTGACGAGTTGGAAAACCTGGCCATCGCTCGTGCCAAGGAATTATTTGGAGCAGCCCACGCCAACCTTGAACCCTATACAGGGTCCCAAGCCAATCATGCCGTGTACCTCACGGTCCTGAAACCCGGCGATCGCATCTTAGGGATGGATCTCGGTCACGGGGGACATCTCAGCCACGGTGCGAAATTTACCATGACAGGTAAAATCTATGACTGTCATTTCTACAAAGTTGATCCTGATACGGAGCGTCTGGACTATGATCGCATTCTTGCCCAAGCTCAAGAAATCCGTCCCAAACTAATGATTGCTGGTGCCAGTGCCTATCCCCGAACCATTGATTTCCAACGCTTTCGAGAAATTGCTGATCAAGTCGGAGCCTATTTATTAGCAGATATCGCCCACATCTCAGGATTAGTGGCAGCCGGATTACATCCGTCTCCCGTTCCTTACGCTCATTTTGTCACCAGTAGCACTCAAAAAACCCTGCGTGGACCCCGTAGTGGCATGATCTTGCTGGGAGAACATTCCGCAGCAGAATTTGCTCGCAAAATTGACAGTGCCGTGTTTCCTGGCGTACAAGGAGCCGTTCACGTCCATGCGATCGCGGCTAAGGCCGTGATGCTCAAAGAAGCCATGTCTCCCAGTTTTGTTGCCTATCAACGTCAAAACCTTGAAAATTCCCAGATATTAGCACAAGATTTACTGGAAAGGGGATATCGCTTGGTTTCTGGTGGGACTGATAACCATCTGATGCTGATTGATCTGACGGACAAAGGTATCACAGGTAAAGAAGCTGAAGATCGCTTAGCCAGTGTCAGAATTACCGTCAATAAAAATATGCTTCCCTACGATTCCCAGAAACCCACCATTTGTAGTGGCATCCGCTTAGGAACATCGGCAATCACAACCCGAGGATTTGCTGGTGAGGAAATACATTGCATTGCCCATCTAATCGATAAAATGCTCAGCAGTGAACCGACAGTTCAGACCATTACAAAGGTTAAAAATGAAGTTAGTCGGTTATGCAAGCTTCATCCCCACATCGATTCGATTGATGAGCCAGAGAAAAGCAATATGGCTCTCGAAAGGCAATACCAACTTCAGCATTAAAAGGAAGCAGTCGGCCGGTATAGATGGGGACTTAAACCCAGTTAGGCAAGGCTTGAAGGCTTTATTGTTAACTAAAATTTCTCCTTCTGCCTCCTGCCCCCTGCCTCCTGCCTCGCCCGAAGGGCTGTTAAAAGGAAGCAGTCGGCCGGTATAGATGGGGACTTAAACCCAGTTAGGCAAGGCTTGAAGGCTTTATTGTTAACTAAAATCTTCCCTCCTGCCTCGGCCGAAGGGCTGTTAATTTCCAGTTCCTGTACAGCTAAAAACTTTAACAAACAAGTCTACCATGACCACAACCGCCAATTCAGAACAAGCCACAGAACGCGCCAGAGTCCATTACAACAGTGAAAATGCTCGTAATTTATATGAGATTGCCATTGGCAGTGACACCTTAAATTTGGGATTTTATGAGGATGATCCCGATCGTCCCATTGCAGAGGGGATGGCGAAAACCACTGAATGGATGGCAGAACAAGTTGAGAACCTTAATCCTAATTTTCGTGTGCTGGATCTTGGCTCTGGATATGGACCAGCCGCACGACATTTAGCTGGCAAATATGGCTGTCATGTCACCTGTCTCAACATTAGTGAAGAGCAAAATCAAGAAAATGAACGACGTAATCGTCAACAGAATCTTGACAATTTGATTGAGATTGTGTTTGGCAATTTTAAAGACATTCCCTTTGACGATAGCAGTTTTGATCTGGTTTGGTCTCAGGATGCCTTATTCCACTCCGATGGGCAAGATCGCGTCCTAGAAGAAGCTTATCGGGTACTCAAACCGGGTGGACAGTTACTATTCATGGATATTCTCCAAGCCGATGATTGCCCAGATGGAGCTTTAAAGGATTCACTGCAACGGGTGAATATTCTTCACGATCGCATAGGTTCTTTCCATTCTTATACCAGCAAAGCGCAAAGCCTTGGTTTTGAAACCATCAACGTGATCGATAAATCCCATCAATTGCTGGTTCATTACACAAAACTGAGGGATTCTGTCATTGCCCATTACGACGAACTTAGCCAAAAATGTACCCCAGAATTTTTAGAATCTTCTAAGAATGGCTTATGTCAATGGGTGGAATCTGCCCAGAAAGGTCTGTTTACCTGGGGTCTATTTCATTTTCGCCGTCCTGAATAACGCCTGGGCATCGTAGCTCATTTTAGCTGCGATCGCCTGTAATCAAATGATCGATCTTGTTTGAGAGCGATCGCCTCCCTCTAATATTCAATCAAAACTCAATGGACTAAAGCAATGGTTTCTAAACGCTTTTGGAAGAAAGATGGCAGTGTCGAAGCAGATGCACCCCGTTGGGCCAATTTGCGCGCCCAGATGCGGAGTGCCTTTCCGACTTACTATTCCACCGGAAGTTCAGATCCCTTTGCTGATCTGGTTGGCCAAGCCATTAGTTATCTCAATCGACTCAAACCACCCCAGTCCACCGAACCTGGAGGCAACCCAGGGTATCTGGGGAACGATCCCTCTGGCCCCCACTATGGCAAGGTAACGGAAGCCAGACTAGGGGAAAATATGGCCTCAATAGCTGATGTGCTGCAAGATGCAGCCGATCTGTTTAAAGGAATGCCCAACTGGAATCATCCCCTGGTGATGCCTAACGTCATTCCCCCTGCCAATACGGCCGCCATTATCTCGGCCATGATGACCAATGTTTTCAGCCCCAACATCATTGAAGGGGAGTATTCCTGGGATGTGGAGAGGACTGAAATGGAAACCTCTGCGATGCTAGCTGATTTGATTGGCTGGCCCACTGAAGAAGCTGGGGGGTTATTCACCTTTGGTGGATCAGGATGCTATTTTTATGGCATCAAATATGCCCTGACCAGTTGTTTAGGCATGGATTCCCGTTGTGATGGCATTCGCACCGATGCCAAAGTATTGGTGTCCCAACAAGGTCATTACTGCAAACAGAACTCCACCGACTGGACAGGTCTAGGGATGGAGAACTACATTGAAATTGACACAGATGATACCACCAATGCCATGGATTTTGATCACCTCGAAGAAGTGGTGCGAGAACTCTATGCTGCCGGTACTCCTATTGCTGCGATCGTTTGCACCATGGGAACAACAGATGCTTTTGCCATAGATCCTATCGACAAAGTAAGGGAACTGGTGGATGAACTCTATCCCATCGAAAAACATCCCGATGGCGTTGGACGACCGATGATTTATGCTGATGCGGTAATTGGTTGGTCTTGGTTGACTTTCAAGGGGTATAACTTCGAGGAAAATCCTTTAGGTTTTGAACCAGATGTATTAAAGGATATCCAGAAAAACTACAATGCCATCAAAAAGGTGATTCATGCTGATGCCATTGGTTGCGACTTTCATAAGACTGGTTGGGCAACTTACAATTGCAGCGTGATTATGGTTCGCAGTTTGCATAAATTCCAAGAACTCCTCAGTCGTCCTGGTTCGGCCTATCTTCAAGCTCGCACCTGTTATAATCCTGGGCTGTATACCCTGGAGGTGTCCCGTTCCGGTTCCTATTCCATGGCAGCTTGGGCAACCCTCAAATTCATGGGTTATGAAGGATTTCGCTCAATTTTAGGGGGCATTCTCGAAATACAACAGTACCTACGCCATGAAGTCATTGCTAATGAGAAAACAGTAGTCTGT
The DNA here is from genome assembly GCA_030065735.1 of Crocosphaera sp. GTDB lineage: Bacteria > Cyanobacteriota > Cyanobacteriia > Cyanobacteriales > Microcystaceae > Crocosphaera. Next base: position 1,736 of record JASJDD010000096.1, on the reverse strand, counting down.
GTCAACGCCGCAGATCGAGGCTTTGTTACCCTATTTCGGGTCTATAAAAAAGGTGTGAATGCCAAGAAGCAATACGAAAGGGAATTAAATGATCCCAATGCGAGGGAAGAGCTTGAAGCTAATAATCAGCTACAACAAGATATAGCAGATATGCTCTGGCAATGGTATCGGGATGGTCAGTTGCATGGGGGAAGTTATGCACCCTACATCAGTTATACCAGTGGTTTCCGACCCACAGACTATGACAATGATGAGGTTGAACCTGGGTTCATCTATGCCATAAAAGCCTTTCCCATGAATGTTAACATTACCCCAGAAGTGATGGATGAACTGATTCGCTTGGTATTGGTGGCACGGGATGCGCTCGAAGATGGTGTCGAACCCCAACCTAATGATGATGCTGGCAGTTGTCCCCTCCCTTATTCTGACTTTTCCAACATTACTCCCCTCGAATGTGCTTCCGATGAAGAAGGTGCAGGGGGTTCTACCTCCGATAACCTACTTTCTGGTATTGGACGACAGTCTCTCAAAGCATGGAAACGGTTCAAACAACGTCTCCGTAAAAAGTCTCAGTAGATCACAAAGTCAGGAAACAATGGGGGTTTCAGCCGATTAAATATCGAAAATGATATCTAATCATCAATTCCAAAAAATTAATTAAAAATAGTAATGAATCCACAAGAAATTGTCCAAACTCATCGCGACCACATCTTTTTTTCCTGGGTTCCTCAGAAAAATATCCAAAATCCCATCGTTATGGATCGAGCTGAGGGCGTTTACTTCTGGGACAAAGATGGCAAACCCTACCTGGATTTTTCTAGCCAGTATGTCAACATGAATATTGGCCACAGTCATCCCAAAGTAGTTGCAGCGATAAAAGACCAAGCGGATAAACTTGTCTTTGCCCATCCTGGTACGGCGACAGAAATTCGTGCTGCAACAGCGGCCAAATTGGCGGAAATTACACCAGGGGATCTGACCAAGACCTTTTTTACCCTGAGTGGGGCAGAAGCCATTGAAAATGCTATCAAAATAGCCCGTATGTACACGGGTAGACATAAAATTGTCACCCGATATCGCAGTTATCATGGTGCGACCCTTGGTGCAGCGATTGCAGGAGGTGATCCCAGACGCTTAGCTCACGAACCAACCATTAGTGGAATTGTTCGAGTTCATGATCCTTATGCCTACCGTTGTCCCTTTGGCTACGCACCAGAAGGAAATCTACAAGTTTACATCGATCACGTCATTCAAACCATTGAGTTTGAAGGACCTGAAAACGTGGCAGCAATCCTCATGGAAACAGTTACAGGGTTTAATGGGGTTATTATTCCTCCCGATGGTTATTGGCAGGCCCTACGGGAATATGCTGACCAACATGGCATCTTACTGATTTGTGACGAAGTGCTAGCTGGTTTTGGTCGCACAGGGAAAATGTTTGCTATTGAGCATTATGGCGTGGTTCCCGATATTATGGCCATGGCTAAAGGACTCACCTGTGGCTATATTCCGATGGGTGCAGTGATCGTTCGACAGCACATTGCTGATTACTTTGAAACCAACCCCTTTGTTTGCGGGCTTACTTTTGGTAGTCATCCCATTGGTTGCGCTGCTGCTTTAGCGACAATGGAGGTTTATGAAGAAGAAAATCTGGTGGAAAACAGCCGAATTATGGGCGATCGCCTGGCAGAAAAGTTACAGGAAATGAAGTCTAAACATCCATCGGTGGGAGATGT
>JASJDD010000095.1 GCA_030065735.1 Crocosphaera sp. | reverse complement strand
CAAATACACTGCGGACACCAGTAACTCTGGAGACACTTAGAAGTCTAAAAACTTCTGGGTGCAAGTGAATCCCCATCTATAATCTGTGATTTAGATGGGGTGTGTTCAAGCGTTTTTAGATACTCAATAATCCCAGTACAAGTATAAACCTCTATAATAGAAGTAAGGCTGTTACAAAACTTTACGGGTTAGGCATATGTCACGCATCGTTGTCATTACTGGGTTTGAATCATTTAATCTAGACTTGTACCGACAAGCTGCACAGTTAGCACAGTCACGGTGTCCAGACTTGGATATACAGATATACAGCGATCGCAGTCTTTCTCAAGAACCAGAAATTATTGAGAATGCCCTTCAGGATGCGGATGTCTTTTTTGCTAGTTTAATCTTTGATTACGATCAAGTCATTTGGTTAAGAGAGAGAGTACAAAATATCCCTATAAGATTAGTTTTCGAGTCAGCTTTAGAATTAATGAGTTTGACTCGCTTGGGTAAATTTGTCATTGGAGACAAACCCAAAGGAATGCCCAAACCAATTAAGTTTATTTTGAGTAAATTTTCCAGTGGCAAAGAAGAAGATAAGCTGGCCGGTTATTTAAGTTTCTTGAAAACAGGACCGAAGTTATTGAAGTTTATTCCTGCTAAAAAAGTCCAAGATTTACGCAACTGGTTAATTATCTATGGCTATTGGAATGCAGGAGGAACAGAAAACTTTGCCTCTATGTGTTGGACAATCGCAGAGAAATATTTAGGCTTAGAAGTAGGAGAAATTCCTGAACCCATTGAAACTCCAAATATGGGATTACTTCATCCTGACTATGACGGTTATTTTACTTCTCCCCGTGACTATTTAAACTGGTATCAACAACAAAACTCTTTAGAAAATCCTCTAGTTGCTATTCTTTTATACCGTAAGCACGTTATTACCAAACAGCCTTATATTCCCCAGTTAATTCATTTCTTTGAACAGCAAGGATTAACCCCTGTTCCTATTTTTATTAATGGAGTTGAGGGTCATGTTATTGTTCGAGACTGGTTAACTACGACTTACGAAACCCAACAAAGAAACTTAGGTCATATAGAAATACGTTCTTTAGCAAAAGATGCCATTGAAGTAGATGCTATTGTCTCTACCATCGGTTTTCCCTTAGTGGGCGGTCCTGCGGGTTCGATGGAAGCAGGCCGACAAGTTGAGGTAGCAAAACGTATTTTAACTGCAAAAAATATCCCTTATATTGTTGCTGCACCTTTGTTAATTCAAGACATTTATTCTTGGACAAGACAAGGTATAGGAGGATTACAAAGTGTCGTTTTATATGCCCTTCCTGAGTTAGATGGTGCAATTGATACTGTACCTTTAGGGGGTTTAGTCGGTAATGATATTTATATTATTCCTGAGCGGGTTAAAAGATTAACAGGAAGACTAAAAAAATGGATTAATTTACGGAAAACTTTACCCAAAGATCGTAAACTTGCTATTATTTTATATGGATTTCCTCCAGGTTATGGCGCAACAGGAACCGCAGCATTATTAAATGTTCCCCGTAGCTTACTGAAATTATTACAACAATTAGAAAAACAAGGTTATACTGTTGGTGAATTACCCGAAGATGGGGAGATAATTATTAATCAAGTAAAAGAAGCAGATGAAGCTATTATTAAGCCGAATGATGATAAAAATGGTCAGACAACTATTAATGTAAGAAAACTAGAAGAATGGTTAGGTTATTTATTAACAACTCGTATTGAAAAACAGTGGAAATCATTAATTGATACAGGAATAAAAACTTATGGAGATGAATATCAAATCGGAGGTATTCAACTAGGAAATGTGTGGATAGGAGTACAACCCCCGTTAGGTATTTCGGGTGATCCCATGCGGTTAATGTTTGAAAAAGATTTAACCCCCCATCCTCAATATGCAGCCTTTTATAAGTGGTTACAAAACGAATTTGCTGCTGATGCTGTCGTCCATTTTGGGATGCACGGAACCGTTGAATGGTTGCCAGGTTCACCATTAGGAAATACGGGGTATTCTTGGTCAGATATTTTATTAGGAGATATTCCAAACTTATACATCTATGCTGCTAATAATCCCTCAGAATCTATATTAGCTAAACGTCGAGGATATGGGGTGTTAATTTCCCATAATGTACCTCCTTATGGACGAGCCGGGTTATATAAAGAATTGATGGCGTTGCGAGAATTAATTGCCGAATATCGAGAAGATCCCAATAAAAATGAAATTTTGAGGGAAGGTATTATTCAAAAAATTGTTGATTCTGGTTTAGCTGCTGATTGTAAGTTTGAAGAAGGCAGAAAATTGGGCATTGAGTTTACAGTAGAAAATGCAAAATTGTTTAGTAAACACGCATTAAATGAGTATTTCATTAAGGTTTATGAATACTTACAAATCGTCGAACAAAGGTTATTTTCTTCTGGTTTACATACCCTTGGTGAAATTCCTAATCAAGAACAATTGGATTCTTATCTAGAAGCTTATTTTGGAGAGAAGTTAAGCAAAAAAGAAAGAAAAGCTATTACGTCTGAATCGCCCGAATTAGAGTATATTTTAGAATCAGCCAATGGTAAAAGTGAAACTATAAAAGAAGCACTTTATATCAGAGATTTACTGAAACAAACACCCCAAGAATTAAGCAACTTATTACGAGGATTAAATGGAGAATATATCCCTCCTGCACCGGGAGGAGATTTGCTCAGAGATGGCACAGGAGTATTGCCCACAGGACGAAATATACACGCCTTAGATCCTTATAGAATGCCATCTCCAGCAGCTTATGAACGAGGCCGAGAAATCGCCAAGAAAACCATCCAGCAGCATCTGGAAGAACACGGTAATTATCCTGAAACCATTGCCGTTTTATTGTGGGGTTTAGACGCAATTAAAACTAAGGGTGAATCATTAGGTATTTTATTAGAATTAGTAGGCGCAGAACCCATAAAAGAAGGGACTGGGCGTATTGTTCGTTACGAATTAAAACCTTTAGAAGAATTGGAGCATCCCAGAATTGATGTTTTAGCCAATTTATCAGGAATTTTCCGTGATACCTTTGTCAATATTATTGAACTATTAGATGACTTATTCCAGCGTGCAGCAGAAGTAAAAGAAGACCCCGAAAAGAACTTCATTCGTAAGCACTATTTACAGTTAAAAGAACAAGGTGTAGACAATGCTTCAGCGAGACTATTTTCTAATCCTGCTGGTGATTTTGGTTCCTTAGTTAACGATCAAGTCGTAGACGGAAACTGGGAGTCTGGTGACGAATTAGCTAATACTTGGGAAAAAAGAAATGTCTTTAGCTATGGACGCAAAGATAAAGGACAAGCTAGACCTGAAATTTTGAATCAACTCTTAAAAACCAGTGAAAGAATTGTCCAAGAAATTGACTCAGTAGAATATGGTTTAACGGATATTCAGGAATATTACGGTAATACAGGCGGCTTAAAATTAGCTGCTGAAAAACAAAGCGGCAAAAAAGTAACCGCAAGTTTCGTCGAAAGCTTTTCTAATGATACTAATCCCCGAAAACTAGAAGACTTATTAAGATTAGAATACCGTACAAAATTACTCAATCCGAAATGGGCCGAAGCGATGGTTAACCAGGGTTCAGGGGGTGCTTATGAAGTCTCCCAACGGATGACAGCGTTAATAGGATGGGGAGGAACAGCCGATTTTCAAGATAATTGGGTGTATGATCAAGCTGCACAAACCTACGCTTTAGACCCAGAAATGGCGGAAAAATTACGCAAAGCAAACCCCGAAGCGTTTCGTAATATTGTGGGAAGAATGATCGAAGCAAACGGAAGAGGTTTCTGGTCTGCTGATGAGGAAACTTTAGAAAAATTGCGTAATTTATATGACTTAACCGAAGAAGAATTAGAGGGGGTTACTAATTAAATAGCACAGAAGTTTATAATTGTAAAAATAAGCTCGGTAATGCTCTAATTCTAGAGAAGGACTAGGTAAAATTTTAAAATTCATACTTTTCTTTATATATGATGGTTCTTTCATTTTCTAATCCTTCTAATAATTCCTCTAAACTGACGTTTTCTTGTTCTCTAATAGTAGTAATTTGCTCAGTTAATTGAGGAACTTTAGGCTGTTGTGAAGTTAATATAATGACATCATCAATTTCTAAAAAATTCAAGTAATCTCCTTCATGAAGATTGAGTTTATCTTCAATTACTTTGGGAACCATAATAGTTCCATCTTGTTGTAAGCGAATAGAAAATGATTTCATCTTCTTTTTTTATCATTGTAAAGTTACTACAATTATACCAAATCGTTCATATTATTCAGTCTCATCTTCAGGTAAATCATTAATTCCTGTAATAGCATCAAGAATGACCTCTAATTTACCCTGAAGTCGATTAAATTGATGTTCGATGCGGTCTAAACGTGCATCAACACGATCAAACCGTTTCTCTACTTGTTCAAAACGCTGATCAACTTCATTAAACCGTTCATCAATATGTCCCTCTAATGCAGAAAACCCTTCACTAATACGTCCTTTCGGTTCAATATCTAATTCTAGGGTTTTAATACGTTCAACTGCATTAGCTAATTGTCGTCTCAGTTGATTAATTCGCTTGTTTTGTTCTTGTTCACTCATAACCTTAAAATTTTGCTATATTTAAGTTATGTATTTCTGCTTCCAGTCTAACTTAAGCAACATTATTAATGCTTGAGCAATCTTTAAAGCAAAAAATGGATAAAACATTACGGAATTTATAGAAAAAGAATGAGAGGAGGTTACTGATGTGGTACACTATAAGATGGAAATCACAAAGTTCAAACCTTAAGGTTTATCCTCAGAAGCGATTTTCATATCGAGTTAGTCTAAATTGTTAAAAGAGAAGTTCTTTAGTAATAATATCTAATTTTATAAATTTATATTTGTGCTAAAAACTTACAATAATTATCCAGAGTTTATTTTAGTCTGGAGAGTCAAATTTATGGTAAAGCCTAAGAACCTAAATGAATACTACAAGGAAACAGCATCTCATTATGATGATATGCACATTAAGGCTAATGATGAGCATTTTGTCGCTTTAAAGAATTCATTACCCATACTTAAATTACTGACCCCTACTTCTATTTTAGATGTAGGTTGCGGAACAGGTAGAGCTTTAAGTTGGTATGAGCAACAAATTAATCATCTTAAGTTAACAGGTATTGATCCATCGGCTGATCTCTTAGAAAAAGCATCTCAAAGACTTCCTAATGCTGAATTCATAGAAGGAAGTGGAGAGAAATTACCATTTCAAGATAATTCTTTTGATTTGGTTGTTGCTACAGGGATTATGCACCATGTCGAGGAACCTGATCGATGTATTCGTGAGATGTTTCGTACAGCTAAAAAAGCGGTTCTCATTAGCGATCATAATAATTTTTCTTTTGGAAGTACCTTATCAAGAAGAATACGTTTATCCCTTTTTGCCTTTTCTTTACTGAAAGCTATTACTTTTATTAAACAGGGTTTTAACCATCAAGGATACTCAGAAGGAGATGGTTATTGGTATCCCTACTCTCTATTGAATAATTATAAGTTGATTAGTGAATTATCAGAACAGGTGTTTATTTTCCCAACTCGCCCCACTAATTCTTCGGATTTATCTAATGTATTGCTTTGTCAATCTCATCTTGCTATCTTGGCAACTAAGTGTTCTTTATGAAATGTTGATTTTATATCTTAACCTTTCAGAGTCAAAGTAATAAAAAAAACATTAAATATCTAATTCCTAAATTTTCGGAGCAGTCTCATATTTTCTTTTGGAGAGAAATTAATGATTACTAAATTGCTTAGGCAGATTACTCGGCATTATCCCTTGAATACGCAGAGAATTGGTCAATGGATCAATACTGATTCGTATAGTTGAACAACTATAGTAATTATAATAGTCGAAATATAAACCCTGAAAAGCGTGATCCATACAAAATACTGTTCAACTAAGGTTTTACTGAATATGAAAATAGGATATTTAATTCCTGAATTTCCTGGTCAAACTCATATTTTCTTTTGGAGAGAAATCAAGGCTATTAAAAGTATGGGGATGGAAATAGACCTCATTTCTACGAAATTGCCTCCCTCTAAAATCATCTCTCATTCTTGGTCTAAGGAAGCTCAAGAAAAAACAACTTACCTATTTCCACCCAATGAATATTTTGGAGCAATACTTCTGGAATTGCTACGTTGTGGGGTGAAAGGATGGTTCAAATGTTTTAAATCAATTTTGCAAGCCAAACAAATATCATTGTATGAAAGATTACGTCTTTTAGCTTTTGTTTTTATAGGAGCCGAATTATCGTATTTAGCAAGAAAACATGAATGGCAACATATCCATGTTCATTCCTGCGCTAACTCAGCCAACATTGCCATGTTTGCCTTTCTATTATCTGGCCTGACTTACAGTTTAACGTTACACGGACCATTATCTGACTATGGTTCTAATCAAGAACAAAAATGGAAATATGCGACTTTTGCCATCGTTATTACTCAAAAACTCTATGATGAAGTCAAAAAAACACTCGATGGATATTTACCAAAACACTTGGGAATTGCCCCTATGGGCGTTGATCCTTCAGTTTTTCAAAGAACTATTCCATACCAACCCTGGGAAACTCAAAAAACTTGTCATATCTTTAGTTGTGGAAGGTTAAATCCCTGTAAAGGACACGCTGATTTAATCGAAGCGATCGCTATGGTAAAGCAAGAAGGTATAGATATTGAGCTAAAAATTGCAGGAGAAGATGAACAAGGAGGTGAGGGATATCATAAACAATTGGATAAATTAGTTCAAGAATTAAATTTAGAAAAGTCAGTTCATCTTCTGGGTGCTGTTTCTGAAGAAAAAGTTCGTCAGTATTTAGAGGAAGCTCATATTTTTGCCTTAGCCAGTTGGAAAGAGCCATTAGGAGTTGCTATCATGGAAGCAATGATGATGGAAGTTCCCATTATCGTGACAGGAGAAGGAGGAGTAAAAGAACTGGTTGATCATGAAGTTAATGGTTTATTGGTGTCTCCTAAATCTCCAAAATTATTAGCACAAGCAATCAAAAAATTATTAAACAATCCTCAATTGAGTTGTGCTTTATCCAAAGCAGGTAGGAATAAAGTTATTAGGGATTTTAGTAGCGAAAAGAGTGCTAAAATGATTATGGAATTTTTAAATAAAAGTTAGCTAAGTTAAATAGACTAGGTAATTTATATGAGTAACAAAAAAAAGAAAGTTTTACTGATTATAGAACAATGTAATCCTGATTGGTCATCAGTCCCATTAGAAGGTTACAATTATTACAATGGAATTAGTCAATTATGTGATGTTACATTAGTGACTCATATTAGAAACAAAAAAGCTTTAGAAAAACATCCAGAACATCAAGATGTAATTTATATTAATGAAAGTCAATTTAGTAAAGTATATCATAAAATTATAGCTGCTTTAACATCAATTGGACGTAAAAACTGGCCACTATACATTGCCTTAAGTTACCCGATTTATGAAGAATTTAACAGACAAGTTTACCAGCAATTTAAAGATAAGGTTTTAGAGCAAAAATATGATGTAGTCCACGTAATTACCCCCATGATGCCAAGATATCCATCAAAAATTATTAAAGCTTGCCAAAATACCCCTTTTATACTAGGACCAGTAAATGGAGGAGTGCCTTTTCCTTCTGGGTTTCAAAAAGTCGCTAGACAAGAATTTGCTTATTTTAACTTTTTACGAGCAATAGGACGAAGTTTAATACCTGGTTATGTCGAAACCTATCAGAAAGCTGATAAAATATTAGCAGGTTCAACTTATACATTAAACCTTATTAAAGATTTATTCAAGATACCAGAAGAACGTCTTGAGCTTTTTTATGAAAATGGAATACCTCAAAGCTTTTTTCATCAGAAAATAATTAATCAAGATAATTCTGTAACCAATTTACTTTTTGTAGGTCGTTTAGTACCGTATAAAGGGGCTGACATGGTAATTGATGCTATTAATAATTTATCAGATGATCTCAAAAATAAAATTAAATTTACAATTGTGGGAGATGGTTCAGAAAAAGTGAATTTAGAAAATCAGGTAAAAAACTTGGGATTAGAAAATATTGTTAATTTTACAGGTTGGATCAAGCAAAGCGAAACAGTTGAATATTATAAACAGGCTGATATTTTTTGTTTTCCTTCTATTCGAGAATTTGGGGGAGCAGTCGTCTTAGAAGCAATGGCTTGTGGACTACCTTGTATTGTAGCTAATAATGGGGGTATTGGAGAATATGTCACTCCAGAAACAGGATTTAGCATTGAACCAAAATCTAGAGAATACTTAGTTAAAGAACTAACTGAAAAAATAACAATCTTGATAGAAAACAAACCCTTACTAGAAAAAATGTCAGCTAAATGTTATGAGAGAGTTGAAGAATTTGAATGGAGTCAAAAAGCGAAAAAAATTATTGAAATTTATAAGCAATTGCTAACATAAAAGTGTCAACTTAATTTAACAGATTTTTAAAGAAAACTTGAAAGATGGTCACTACCACCTTATTAACTGAGACTAAACCTTTGGTTTTACAACTGTTACCAGGGATCGCAATGACAGACGAACAATTCTTCGCTTTGTGTCAATTAAACCGTGATTATCGCCTTGAGCGCAACGCTAAAGGAGAATTAATCATTATGCCCCCCACAGGTTCAGAAACGGGAAATCGAAATGCGAAACTAACACAACAATTAGGTAATTGGACTGATGATGAGGGTACAGGAATTGGTTTTGATTCGTCTACGGGGTTTAAATTACCGAATGGGGCAGATCGTTCTCCTGATGCAGCTTGGATGACGCTAGAAAAATGGAATTCCCTGACAGAAGAACAAAAAATTAGATTTGCGCCGATTTGTCCTGATTTTGTTGTAGAAATACGCTCCCCTAGCGATCAACTGCAATCCCTTCAAGATAAGCTACAAGAATATATCGATAACGGAGTAAAATTGGGTTGGTTAATCGATCGCAAAAATCGCCGAGTCTATATTTATCGCCCCCAAACAGCAGTAGAATGTTTAGAGAATCCAACAACTGTGACTGGTGATCCGGTTTTGCCAGGTTTCCAGTTACAAATGGATAAAATTTGGTAGTTCAATTATCAGCTTATGTCGTTATCTAAAGAAAAAAAAAGTATCTTAATAACCGGTGGGGCCGGATTTATTGGCTCTAATTTTGTTCATCATTGGTCTAATCATTATCCTGATGATAACATTATTGTTTTAGATGCGTTAACTTATGCGGGAAACCGTCAAAATTTAGCTGGTTTAGAAGAGAGAAAACACTTTAAATTTATTCAAGGAGATATCGGCGATCGCCCGTTAATCGATAACCTTTTCAAAGAAGAAAAGATCACCACTGTTGCTCATTTTGCTGCAGAGTCCCATGTGGATCGTTCGATTCTTGGTCCTGATGCGTTTATTCAAACCAATGTTATTGGAACCTTTACCTTATTAGAGAGTTTTCGTCATTATTGGAATCAACAAGGAAAGCCAGAAAATTATCGTTTTCTTCATGTCTCTACCGATGAAGTTTATGGGAGTTTAGAAGCAGATGATCCGGCTTTTACAGAAACAACCCCTTATGCACCGAATAGTCCTTATTCTGCCTCAAAAGCAGGAAGTGATCACCTAGCAAGAGCCTATTATCATACCTATAATGTACCGACAATTATCACCAATTGTTCTAACAATTATGGACCTTATCACTTCCCTGAAAAATTAATTCCTTTGATGTGTATTAACATTTTATTGGGGAAACCTTTACCAGTTTATGGAGATGGACAAAATATTAGGGACTGGTTATATGTAGGAGATCATTGTTCAGCATTGGAAACAGTAATTAATAAAGGAAAACCAGGAGAAACCTATAATATTGGGGGGAATAATGAAGTTAAAAATATAGACTTAGTAACGATGTTATGTGACTTAATGGATGAGTTAGCTTCGGAGTTACCTGTTAAACCTTCTAAAGCGTTGATTACCTTTGTTAAAGATCGTCCAGGCCACGATCGCCGTTATGCCATTAATGCGACAAAAATCAAAACAGAATTAAATTGGACTCCTCAAGAAACCGTAGAAAATGGGTTAAGAAAAACCATTCAATGGTATCTCAATAATCGAGATTGGTGGCAACCTTTGTTATCAAAAGAATATCAGGAATACTATCAGAAAGTTTATGGATAATAAGATAATTTAAAATAAAGAATGAGCCGAAAAAATTAACGCTAAATTCTAAATTCTAAATTCTAAATTCTCTAAAAATTTTATGGGCAGAGGGGGACTCGAACCCCCATGACCGAAGCCGCCACATTTTGAGTGTGGTGCGTCTACCAATTTCGCCATCCGCCCTTGGCCCTAGCTTTTTGATTATACTCTGTTTTGCCTTGTTCTAACAAGTGGTGATAATCTTGAGAACTGGCCCAGCGATCAATTTCTTTAGCCCGCAAAACTGGCACTGGATGGGTGAGTTGTTCCGTTTGCGCCTGTTTTAACATTTCTCCTAAAACAGTGTTGCTAATGGCTTCATAATCCCTTGCTTGTTGGATAAATGCCTCTAGGTTCAACTGAGGAGCGATGGTGGGAGAACCGCCAGCCAATTTCATTAAGATCGACATCACCACTTTAGGATCTTGTGCCACCAATAAAGCAGCCCGATCGCAACTAAATTCAGCACAACGCACCCATTGTAACATTTGGGATTGTAAGGATTGAGCGATGGCTGTTCCCCAAGTGGGCAGTAAACTAGCACCAAGTACCATAATATTTGCTAAAGTGAGATAAACCCCATGTTCACATTTGAGGTGTCCTAACTCGTGGGCCATGACCCCTTGTATTTCTTGGGGGGTCAACATTTCCACTAAGGAAGTATGCAACACCATAAAGGGTTGTTTCCCTTGGATAGCGAAGGTATAAGCGTTAGGAGAAGGGTTTTGTTGCAGATAGAGTTGTGGGGGTTCTAAGTCTAGAATACCGGCTGCTTCCACTAATAATTTATGAAGATGCGGTAATTGTTTTTCACTGACTAACACACTTGAAGCAATGTTATTGAGATAAAAAAACTGTTCAGCTACAGAACCCAGTAAACTCCTAACGATCATATCCAAGCCAGGGAGTTGTTTTAAAGTGGTGGTGGCTTCTAAATCCAAAGGATGACGAAAATCATCCGCTTTTAATCCGATTAACTGGGTTTTTGATAATTGCATTGTTATTCAGGGGATAATAACCATTTTTTCACACGCTGGAGACTTTTCCAGTCGGGTTTACGGCTTAATCCATCTTCGATGTTTTCAATAATATCTTGACGAATTTCTTCATCAAGGGACATCATTTGTTGGGCCGCTTCGATGTGATCCCGCACTCCTTTTGCGCCGGTGTCTAACATGGCTAAAGCTAAGTTAATCCGAGCTTGGGGCGGTCTATTATCGATTTTAACGCTTTTTTTGGCCGCTTTGAGGGCTGATTCTGGTTTATCCCCTAAGAGATATAACCAAGCCAAACAGGCCCAAGCGGTGGGATTTTTGGGGGCGCGATCGCATATTTTTTTGAAATGAGGGATTAAGGTATCAATAGACTCCCCTTGTTTATAACGTTCTAACCCTTGCTCAAAGGCAGTTGCAACAGTTTCAGTCATTTGATTTGTCCCAAAGAATAACAAAGAATGAAGATCATTGTACTGTTTCACAGGGACATAGGGAATGAATTGAGTTCTCCAGGGGTTAAAACACCCTGGATTCTTAAATGGTTGTTACGAAGCGCAATAAATTGACGCTTCTTCACTTTTTATACGATATGATTTAGAAAGTCTATCTAATTTATATCGTTGCGGCACACTCAACAATGCCCTAGTCACCTTGGCTAAAGATACTTTTAGCTGTGTGATTACTTTTCTAATGATGTTCGCTGCCCCATTGCAATCAGCATTAATTAACTGTCCATTAGCAGCACGATAAAGACCTCTTTTCATCCTTTTTCCTGATGGTTGCCACCCTTCGGGTTTCTCGCCGAATGTAGGTAGCCAATCATTATCTAGAAAAGAAGCTTTTGACGTGTAGCTTTCCTCAGTCTCAACAAATTTAATCCCGTATTGTTCGCATAATTGACTAATACGATTTTTCAGCTTTGCTGTGGGAATCTGGACAAATTCTTGATTATTTTTTCTGCCAATATTAATAGAGTCTTTTTGTCGTTGATTCCATCCAAAAACGATGAGAGAAACATCATTGCTGAGACACCAATTAATAACAAATCTAGCAGCCTTATTAATATTATCTCTCATTTGACGGTTACGCTTTTCTGTTAAATCAGCTAACTCGTCATCCCAGTAATCCTGCGCTTTACCTTTCTTGATTTGAGATACACGCTTGTTATACCACTGATTTTGAGATTTAACTTTTTTACCATCGATGATAAAAGATTTACCCGTATTAGAAACACAGGTTAACCAGTTGTCTAAACCGTGATCTATCCCTAGAGTATTCAGGTTAGGATTGACTTTCGTAACCTTACCTTGTTTATAAACACATTCAAGATAAAAGCACCTATTTCTAGGGACAATCCGAAATTCTTTAATGGATTTAAAGTCTAAATTAGATGGCATTGGTAACAGAAAATGGTCAAGACCAAACCATGCTTTAACTTGCTTTCCTAGCGGAATTTTGATCATTTCATCAATTAGCTTAATCCATCTCGCAGGACAACTAACTACAGCCATCCCCCCTTTCTTGCGGTACTTTGGTAAACGTGGCTTGTTGCTTAACTGCCCATTTTTCCATAGCTTACTTAGTCTTTTATATGAAGTGAAAGATTCAACAACATCATGTAATACTTGTTGGGCGCAAGCTGACCTCATTGCTTGAAAATGAGGGTTATTTTTAAGAACTGAATCAAGCTCATATTTTTTCACATAGCGATAAGCTTTAAAGAACATTTGCCGACAATAGTAAATACCACAATTGGCAAGTTTATTAGCTTCTGAGCAGATAAACTCTAAAATAGCTTTTGTATCCTCATCGGGGTGAATAAGATTCTGTTGACATCCGTACATGGTCGCACCTCCTGTCGATATAGTAGTCTATGTAAACACTGAAACCATCAAAAAATATATTGAGAATCAGAAAAATAAGTAGCGGTGCGACCCTGCGCCGTCTTACGGCGCAAAGGAACGCGCACCAAGAGAGATACAGGGGGTTAAACTCACATCTTGCATCAGAACAAAAATACTTAATAATTAGAGGCAGAAGGCAGGGGGCAGGAGGCAGAAGGGAGGAAAAAAACTTAAAAATAGGATTATTTAACTTTTAAATGCCTTA
>JASJDD010000094.1 GCA_030065735.1 Crocosphaera sp. | reverse complement strand
GAAGTCAGAAGTCAGAAGTCAGAAGTTGTTTTTGAGACAAAGATTTACCGCTTCGTCATCAAAAACTATTCGCCTTTAAAGGTGGGGTTTTAGACCCAATTATTTTTGATGACATCCATCGTTAGGTAGAATGCTGTTAGAAATTGTTTTAAGTCCAATGATGGATAAATTAAGGTGTAACTATAGTTAGTATTCCCAAAATTTTCCCAAAATATTCACTTAGGGGTTAATATCGCTGAAATAATCAGAACTCATTCTTCTGTTGCCGAAATTCAAGGCAATTGCCCTGATACCAACCCCTATTCCTCATCATTTGAATCTTTCAGCAATAAAATCGATAAAATCATCTCTTATTGTTTAAATTTTTATTAATTCGACTAAGATGATCTCGAACCTAATCGATACAATAGAATTAAGAGATCGTAAGAGCAATACTTTAGTTTAAATTTGATAATAAGCTGTCAAAATTATGGTTGAGTTACAAGGCAACAGGAGGATTGTTCTACGATAGTTGGCTGTTAGAAAAATCCGTTTTTAGAGGAAGTCGATTATGTCTGAAATGTGCAGTGTTTACTCTCCTCATCTTAACCTTGATAGTTTGGTCAACGCTTCAAGTGACTGGTCTCTTTCCCAAGACTATACCATTGAGACTTTAGAGGTGCAATGCTATGATTACAGCACTAGCCAGTCGATATGAAATTACAGAACACTTGGGGAAAGGTGGTTTTGGCAAGACCTTTCTTGCCAAAGATCGGCATCTTCCTGGCTGTCCTCTGTGTGTTGTCAAACAACTCAAACCTCAACAGCGAGATTCCCAATCCCTGACAATGGCTAAACGTCTATTTGAGCGTGAAGCGCAGATTCTTTATCGCTTGGGAGAGCATAAGCAAATTCCGAGATTATTGGCTCACTTTGAACAGAACGAGGAGTTATATCTTGTTGAAGATTATATTGAAGGACAGACCCTTGAACAAGAACTCGCTCAAAAAAAGCGGTTGAGTGAAGAAACCACCATCGAACTCTTACAAGACATTCTACAGGTATTGACCTTCGTACATCAACAGAATGTGATTCACCGTGATATTAAACCGGCTAACCTCATCCGACGAAACAGTGATAGAAAAATCGTGTTGATAGATTTTGGCGCGGTTAAAGAGGTGACACATCCCTCCCTAAAAGGGAACGGACACACCAATCAAACTATCTGCATCGGTTCTCCAGGGTTTATTGCCCCAGAACAACAATTAGGTAATCCTCACTTTAGTAGCGATTTATATGCGGTAGGGATGGTTGCGCTGCAAGCCATGACAGGTTTATCTCCTGACAAGTTGCCTAAAAATTCACAAACGGGGGAGTATCAATGGGCCTTAGTGAGTGGTTGTATCGCTATTTCTTCAGGGTTAGCAGAGATTCTCGATAAAATGGTGCGTCAAGATTATCGCCAACGTTATCAGGATGCCAACGAAGCTTTAAAAGCCTTAGAAGAGATGATTGCTCGTTCTGTCCAAGAAACCTCATGTCCGAGAGAATCTCGTCACAATCCCTGTTTAGATCAACCAAGGGGTCATGTAGCTTTGGGGTCTTCCTTTTACATCGAACGGGGAGAACTCGAAACCCGTTGTTATCGAGAAATTGTCAAACAAGCTGCTTTAATTCGCTTAAAAGCCCCTCTAGATATGGGCAAAACCTCTTTAATGGTGAGGATTCTTGACCATGCTCAGAAGCAAGGTTATCGCACCATCTTACTACCTTTTACTCGCTTTGAAGAAACCGTTTATTCAGACCTTAACCAACTATTACGCCGTTTCTGTGCCTTAGTCAGTCGGGAACTAGGCATCTCTCCCAAGAAAATTAATGAATACTGGGATGAGGAATTTTTTGGACCCAATGACAACTGCTTACAATACTTTGAGGAATGCTTATTGCCAGAGATTAACAGTCCTTTGGTATTAGCCCTAGATGACCTTGACATTCTCTTTTATCAACATCGAGTCGCTAAAGAATTTCTCAAACTGGTGCGTTATTGGCACGAACAAGCAAAAACCAATAGCATTTGGTCAAAGGTCAGATTAATCCTTGCCTATTCCACTGAAGTTTATATCGTCATGGACACCAATTCCTCCCCCTTTAATGTAGGAATGGAAATTGCTTTGCCAGAATTTAGTGCTGAACAAGTGCTAGAGTTAGCTCATCGCTATGGACTCAGTTACAACAGTGAACAGGTTAATCGTCTGATGTTACTGATTGGTGGACATCCCTATCTCATTCGAGTTGCCTTGTATCATCTCGCTTCTCATGATTTATCCCTTGAAGAACTGTTACAGACAGCCCCAACGGAAGGGGGACTTTATGGAAACCATCTCAGACGACACCTTGGCAATCTTCAAGAACATTCTGAATTGCTAAAAGCCATGCAAACCGTTGTCACCACTGATCATCCTGTGCGCTTGGAACCAGAATTGGAATTTAAACTACATCGTTTGGGATTGGTGCATTTTCAAGACAACGAAGTTGCGCCCCGTTTTGAATTATATCGGCAGTATTTTAGCGAACGCTTATCAGATCGTCCGTAAGCAAAAGGTCGCAAAAAGAAAGCAGCAGTTAGACGTAATTGAGGAGAAGAAAAACCATGAACCTTTCCACAATTCCAGTTATCGATACAATTTCTCCTGTCGAATATCATGTCGGTGGCAGTTTGCTGGCTGATGATCCCACTTATGTTCAACGAAAAGCTGACCGAGAACTCTATGAAACCGTCAAATCGGGTAAGTTTTGTTATGTGTTCAATTGCCGTCAAATGGGGAAATCTAGTGTACGAGTGCGAGTCATGCAGCAACTCGAAGCAGAGGGAGTTATTTGTGTTTCTATCGACCTTAGTAGTATTGGTAGCAGTCAAGAAGTAACGCAAAAAAAATGGTATGCAGCTATTATTCGTAATATGATTAGTAGTTGTCATTTAGGCAGTGAAATTAACCTCCGTAGTTGGTTAAGAGAACGGGATTCTTTTACGCTTATTGAGTTATTAGGCAGTTTTATCGAAACGGTTTTATTAGAAAAAGTTCCCCAACAAATTGTTATTTTCTTCGACGAAATTGATAGCGTTCTCAGTTTGCAAGATTTTTCGAGAGATGACTTTTTTGCCTTTATTCGCTCTTGTTACAACGTTCGCACTGATAAACCTGCTTACCGTCGTCTGACCTTTGTATTAATTGGTGTTGCTAACCCTTCAGACTTAATGCAGGATAAAAAACGGACTCCCTTTAATATTGGCCATGGCATTGATCTGACCGGGTTTACCTTAGAAGAAGTCAAAGAACCTCTGGGACAGGGATTAATAGGAAAAGCTGACCATCCAGAAATTGTCCTGAGAGAAATTTTAAAGTGGACAGGGGGACAACCTTTTTTAACCCAAAAACTCTGTCGCATGATTCAAACGGCTGATCCTCCGATCATGGCTGGACAAGAAGCAGAAACAATTGCCCAGTTAGTACAGGAACGTATTCTTTATAAATGGGAAGCTCACGACGTTCCCGAACACTTGAAAACCATACGCGATCGCCTAATTCGAGATGATCCCGGTAATCCCAACCCCCGTAAAGGTCGCATTCTTGCCCTCTATCAAAGAGTTTTACGAGAAGGAGAAATTGAGGCGACCGAAAGTTTAGAAGAAATTGACCTGCGACTGTCAGGGTTAGTGGTGAAGCGCAAAGGACAGATTCAACCGCGTAATCCCATCTATCAGGCGATTTTTGACCTGAATTGGGTAGAAACTGAATTAGGGAACTTGCGACCCTATGCTGATGATCTAAAGGAGTGGTTACGCTCAGATCGCCAGAATGAGTTGTGTCTCTTGCGGGGAGACACCTTAAAAGCAGCAAAAGCTTGGGCAGAGGGTAAAATTCTCAGCGATGATGACTATAAGTTCTTAGATGCGAGTCGGGAGGTAGAAAAAAGAGAGGTTGAAACCGCCCTAAGAATAGAACAAGATGCAAAGCAAAAAGCGACTCAAACCCTACTGAGGGTTCGTCAGAAAGCTAATGAAATGCGGAAGAATGCCAAATATAAAGCGCGAGAAACAGTCGCTAAGGCACAGCAAAAAATGTGGCGTTTTATAGGAATTGGTTCTATTTTCTTAATTTTAAGCCTGGTTTCTGGAAGTATAGCCTTGAGTAAAGCAAGTAAAGCCAGACAAATTCGGCTTCTAGAACGTGATAGCAGTACGGTACTACGGAAGTTCAGAGAAGGTCGAGAAATTGAAGCTTTAGTGCAAGGGATGCAAGCTGGCCAAGTCTTAGGAGAAAAACTAACCCTTCAAGCTCATACGAATATACCTATTAGCACATTGCAGACAATGTTAACTCACATCCGTGAGCAAAATCAGTTTCGTTTCGGCCACACGATGCTTCAAGACGTGAGTTTAAGTCGAGACTGGCAAAGAATTGCTGTTGTTACTGGAGCAAAGGGTGAGTTAGAACTGTGGGATGGAACAGGAAACAAACTGAATCAATTAGAACCCTCTGGTTGGTTTAATGGCATACGTTTTAGTCACGATGGCCAGTGGTTAGCGACGGTAGAAAACCAAGAAACAAAAGGAACGGTTTGGTTACGAGATCGTGATGGAAAAAAACAAGTAGAACTGGACGATCATCCGCAACGGGTATATTTTGTCAATTTTAGTTTTGACAATCAACAAATTGTTACCGCAGGACAAGATGAAAAAGTACGTATTTATTCTCTGTCAGGTGAACTTCTGAACATATTTAAAGTTGACCAAGTATGGGCTGTTATATTCAGTTCCAACAAACAAATCATAACGTTTGATGAAGACGGTAAATTTAAGATTTGGGACAGTTCTGGTCAGTTAATTGGCGAGCTAAAAAAAACTGAGTCTTATAATTTTACTGACCTTGATATTCATCCAGATGGACAGAAAATCGTTACCAGTAGTGATGATGGTAAAATTCGCATCTGGAATTTGTCTGGACAACCATTAAACACTTTCAAAGCAGTAGAAAGAGGGGTTGGAGTTAGAATTGTGAGGTTCAGTCCTAACAGTCAATTGATTGCTGGAGTGGATAACAATGGCATAGCAAGAGTTTGGAATCTGGAGGGACAGGAACTAGCAGTATTTAAAGGAACACGTGGTGGCATTGGATATGCACAATTTAGCTCTAATAGTCAGGATTTAGTTACGGTTGGCAATAATGGTACAGTTCGGTTTTGGAGTTTAGACAAGCTTCGTAAAAATCAATTATTAGATGAACACCGAGATGGTGCAATGGCTCAATTTAGTACGAAGAACAATTTATTAGTTACGGCCGGTAATGAAGGAAAAGTAGTTGTCTGGGAACTCAACCAGAGAAAAATCGTGAAACAATTTAATGGCAAAGCTGGTAGTGCTAATAATGTAGCCATTAGTCCAGACGGTAATTGGATAGTTCAAGGAGGTGATGAAGGCACAATACAAATACACAATCTCTCAACTGGAAAAAGTTTTAAGCCATTTAAAGGTCATGAAGGGACAATTATTGCTATGGCTTTTAGTGCTGATGGACAAAAATTTGTGACAGGGGGAAAAGATTATGTCGGAAAACTTTGGGACGTGACGGGTTCAGAAACCCCACTTGCTGAATTTCCCCACCAATGGTGGATCTGGGACGCAAGTTTCAGCCCTGATGGCCAGTATGTCGCTACAGCCGGATCTGATGGAAAAGTGAAAATCTGGAATCTATCAGGAGAGCAAGTCAGTGTTCTTCAAGCTGATCAGGATATCGTTTTTGCCGTTAGTTTTAACCCTGTAAACAACCAGCAAATTGCAACCGCAGGAATAGAAGGCATGATCCGTCTCTGGAACTGGGAAGACCAACCAGAAAAAGCACTCGTGGAATTAACGGCTCATCAAGATTGGATTTATCGCTTGAGTTTTAATGTTGATGGCCAAAAACTCGCCACAGCCAGTTTCGATGGGACTTCTCAAGTTTGGGATCTTACCTCTAGAAAACAAATTAGTAATTTTGCTAATCCAAAATCAGTCTTTTTTTATAGCGTTAGTTTTAGTCCATATGGAAATTTACTGGCTTTAGGAAGATCCGATGGCTTGATCCAATTATGGCAACCCAAAACATCTCAACTTAATGATCTTTTGGATGAAGGTTGTAACCATCTCAAGACTTACCTGATTAAGTATCCTCAAGAGTTGATTAAGCTAAAAACCTGCCAACATCCTTCTATTCTTCCCCAAGCGTCTCTTAATCTTGTAGAAAAAGCCAAAGAGTTAGCCAAAAAGGGGAGTCTTTATCGCGATGATGCAGTTCAATTGTTTGAAATTGCTCAAAAATGGGATGCTAGTAGTGTTTCCTTCAATCCAAGAAAGGAAGCACAACGACTTGTTAACATTGCAGAAGCTGAGAAACTGTTAGAAGAAGGAAAGGCTTTAGCAAATAAGAACAACTATGAGGATGCGTTAATCAAATATGATCATGCTCTTAGGTTAGATCCTCAATCAAAATCAGCATTCGCCTATAGAGGAGAACTCTATCGTCTCCTAGGTCAAAATAAAGAGGCGTTGAAGGATCTCAATCGAGCGATCGAACTAGATTCCCAATATGCCTGGGCTATTGCCACACGGGGTCAAGTTTACCAAGCAATGGAGCAAGATGAAAAAGCTTTAGCTGACTTCAATCTTGCCATCAAATTAGACCCTGAATTAAGTTGGGTGATCGCCTATAGAGGAGAACTCTATCGTCAACTAGGTCAAAATAAAGAGGCTCTCAAGGATCTCAATCGAGCGATTGAACTGGATTCCCAATATGCCTGGGCTATTGCCAGACGGGGTCTAGTTTACCGAGCTATGGAGCAAGATGAAAAAGCTTTAGCTGACTTCAATCTTGCCATCAAATTAGACCCTGAATTAAGTTGGATGATCGCCTATAGAGGACAACTCTATCGTCTCCTAGGTCAAAATAAAGAGGCCCTCAAGGATCTCAATCGAGCGATCGAACTAGATTCCCAATATGCTGGGGCTATTGCCACACGGGGTCTAGTTTACCAAGCTATGTATCGTTTTGAGAAAGCCATAAAAGACTTCAACCAAGGATTTAAGCTTAATCCTGAACTGATCTGGACACTTCGTGAGCGAGGTAATACCTACCGACTTATGGAGAAATATGAAAAAGCCATAGAAGACTTTAATGAAGTAATTGAGATTAATCCTAACAATGCCAAAGCTTTTACTCATCGTGGACAAAGCTACGTTCGTTTACAGCGTTATCAAGAAGCGATCGCTGATTTTAATCGCGCCATTGAGATTGATGAAACCTTAGTTTGGGTGTGGGGAAGTCGCGGACAGACTTACCTATGGATGGGAGAATACGAGAAGGCTTTAACTGATTTAAAGCATAGTATTGAACTTGCTCCTGATACTCATGTTTACTGCTATTTGCAATTTTTAGCGTACCAGATGTTAAATCGGCCTGATGAGGCGCAGAAAAATCTGGCTATGGCTATTGAACTCATTGAAAAGAGTAATCAAGGAACTGCACAAGATTGGCTTGATAGTTTTCGTCAGGCACTCTACTACATGGCTAAAGGAAATAGGCAACAAGCAGAAGATATTTATCAGCAAGTTCTGTCTCAAGATGCTCCAAAGGATGCAATCCGTTTAGCTATTCGAGATTTGACTGATTTCCTCAAATTTTTCCCTAATAATCAAGATGCAAAATCCATGCAAGTGTTACTAGAAACTGCTCTAGATAAGAAACAAAATGAATAGAGCCAGTTTAATCCGAGGATAGTTGTTTGGCTTGATCTCGCCCTTGAAGAATCATAGCAATCAACAAACCATATTCTATGATTGATAAAGTTGGCTTAATCGCATCAGGAAGAGACTTACTAAAAAGTCCTAGCCCTAGATGAAGGCTTGAAGCCAATAAATACCCAAAACCTAGTATTTTCCAACGCTGACGAGGACTCTTAATAACACTTAATCCAATATAGTAGCCAAAAATTCCACTATAAGCTAAGTCTCCAGCAACATTCGGAAAAATATCTACAAAAATATTAGTAAAGTTATTCTTGAAGTAACTTTCAAAAATGACTAATCCTGTTGCTGAAGCAACTGCTAAGATAATACCATCCAAAGGATCATTAATTCTAATAGTTTGTTGCCAATTGCTCGAATTTTTTTTACCCAAAACATAGATAGCAAATATAGGTAATGCTTTGATTGCCTCTTTCAAAAACGCTTCAAGGGGAATGTTCCTAACAGCAGGCTCAGGAATAATAATGTGGGGTAATAATTGATAGTCAATCAATGTTAAACCCCCAGTAATTAAGACGAGTCCTAAGATGAGCCACCAAGGTTTATGTCTACCACACAATTGAGAAACTGTTTCGATGGCCAAAATTAATAAACATCCGGCTAAAAAAGCATTAGACATGGACTTAAACCCGCATGGAGCATGATTTTGTGCGAAAAGAGCTAGTACACATAGTAGCAGGTAAACCATTACAGATTTAAACTGTCCTTGATTCCATACATCTCGCCATTTTGAGCGTAAAGGAAACCAAGTGGACGGAGAAAGATAACTAGATGGAGAAGTTTCTGCTTTTAATGATGAAGGTTCTGGAATTTTAGGGAAAGTTTGTACTATCTGAATTTCAAAAACTAATTCTGTAGGACTGCGACCAAACGTTAGGATATCACCAGATTGCAGCGTATAGCTTCCCGATAACCGTTGACCATTAACATAAATGTCTTTGTTATGTCCAAGAGGGCAAATTTTCCACCCTCCCAACTCCGCTAGAGGACGTACCTCAGCATGATGTCTAGAAATACTATTATCTAGTGGAGAATTGAGAGTAATTTGACAATTAAAATCGCGTCCAATCTCAGTTTTTTCTGTTTGTGAAAGTGAATGAATAACTCCAGTTCTAACTTCTTTCAAAAAGGCTTTGTACTGACTATTGGGATTATCCATAATCTTATTTTTTTCAATAACTCTTCTTTTAGGCTAATATAGAGGTGATACCAAATACGTTTTACCTAAAATGTCGCCAGAATGCCCCCGTCATATTTTTCGACAAGATACTCACAAAAATTGACGGTGGGGACGGTTGCTCAAATGATTGGCCGTGCAACGACAAATCCGCAACCTCATGAATGGCGACCAATAAAACAACTGCAGAGCAACGTTTTAATTTTAGTATTTCTGGGTAAATTATGTTAAACTTAGTCTATCCAAGGTCGAGGATTAATTAATGCTAGTTGTAGAAGCCAAGTTAAAAAACGGAACACCAGCGCAATACCAGAGATTAGATGAAGCCATTAGGACATCTCAGTTTGTCCGTAATTCCTGCGTCCGTTATTGGATGGACAATAAGGGAACAACTCGCAATGATCTCCAAAAACTTTGCTCTCAATTAGCTAAAAATCAAGACACACCTTGGGTAACTTTATTAAACTCACAAGCTCGTCAATCTTCTGCTGATAGAGCATGGCAATCAATTAATAGATTCTATCAAAATTGTCGTGCCAAAATACCAGGGAAGAAAGGGTTTCCTAAGTTTAAAAAACATAGTCGTTCTGTTGAGTATAAATTAACAGGCTACAAGTTATCTGATGAGAGACGAAAGATTAAATTCACTGACGGATTTAAAGCAGGAGAATTTGATTTATGGTGTAGTCAAAGAACATTAGTTTATTATTCTCAACAACAAATTAGACGGTTAAGAGTTGTTAGACGTGCTGACGGTTATTATTGCCAGTTTCTCATTGATGTGGAACGTCTTGAACACCATCAACCAACGGGACAAGTAACAGGAATTGATCTGGGCTTAAAAGAGTTTTATACTGACGCTCAGGGAAATACTGTTGATAACTCACGCTATTTGAGAAAGTCAGAAAAGAGGAACTTCTGACTTCTGACTTCTGACTTCTGACTTCATTATTCAGCCCAGTGACGTAATAGATTAGCATGGGTTTTCGCTAATAAATCAAATTCTACGGATTTACCTTCTTTAGCAAAAATAGAACGGCGTACTGTATCAATATCAAACAAAATTTCCCTTTTACTGCTATCTCGGATTAAACTTTGAATCCATCCCACAACCACGAGTCTTGTTCCTGTTTTGACGGTTGCTACCCGATGTAAAAAGGTAGAAGGATAGAAAATAATCGACCCTGCATTGAGTTTATAGGAAAGATCACCTTCTGGTTTTTCAATGATCAACTCTCCCCCTTCATAACTCTCAGGAGGACTCAAAAATAGGGTAAAGGATACATCCGAGCGAAAAAACTGCTTACCCCCCATCAAAGCATTATCCGTATGACTACCGTAGTGCATTTTCGCTTCATAGCGACTAAACCGTAGGGAGTGAATCTGTTTCGGATTAATAGCCAGTTGAAATAATAAGTTACGCTCTAAGGCATTAATCACCAATTCTTCTAAAGAGTTAACCTCTGGAGAGGTTGTGTCCAGTTGGCTGTTATGTTTGACTAACTTTGCGTGCCATCCTGCGGTGGTTTGACCATCAACAAAGTTGCTTTGGGAGAGCGTTTCAGTGAGTTGGGTGAGTTCTTCGGGGGTGAGAATGTTGTCAATGGTCAAAATCATTTTCACGATTGAGTTGTGGCTGGATTTTTCCTATCTTTCTTCCGCGAGAGGACTCCCGCTACACATTTATGTTAGCGGTGAGAGTGTCAATATCTCAACTTATCACTTATCTATAAGATAAATTTATTAGCAATTTTTTGCAGTCTTTCTTAAAATGGATGCTTTAAGTTAAGATTCGATTAATTGAGGAAACCCATAATGAATTCCAAAGCGGTTCAACTATTACTTACCCTTGGTTTAGTGACTACCCTTGGTGCTTGTGGTGGTGGTGATACAACTGCCCCTACTGACTCGGCTCCGGCTGGAGAAACCACCGAGGAAACCACTGAAACCGAACCCAAGGAAGAAGATAAAGCGACTGAAGGTGGCGAAGGCGAAGGTGGCGAAGGCGAAGGTGGTGAAAGCTAATTCTCCTCACCTCTAAAACCTTAGTCAATCAAAAGCTGTTGGTTAACTTCTGAGAAACATCACAGAAACCAACAGCTTTTTAGGATTTAAACTTGAGAGAAAAAGGGATTATTTACTATTTACCTTAACTTGAATGGTACCGAGAATAGGGGTTCTAAATTTCAACAAAATAATCAAACTGAGGATATGAATTAACCAATGGGAAATGACCAGTCCCCAGATGACACAAGCCAAAGCACTGGCAAAAGCTAAGACTCCAAAAATATCATTTCCTGTTCGTTGATACCAGATAACACTGCCGATGGAAGTCATTAAGAATAAGAGTGGAAAAATTGGGAGCATCATAGCAATTACCTTTGAATGGTTGGGCTGGGTCAGGTGCTTAAGAAGTGATTCGTAAGGCCTCATTCCCATAGTGTGTGTTGTTTATAAGGATAACATTAGCTTTCTCAAAATTGAGCTAATATAAATTAGCTATGGAGGATCTTGTAAAAAATCTTTGCATAACTTTAAACTTTAGGGAAGTAACCCCCACAATTAAGCTCTTTTCATGAACAAATGTTGAGAATTTAACAAGGTTTTAGGGGTTAATGACTAGAATTAAAACTCAATTTTGCTGAAGAACTCAAATAACCAATTTTTGAGGTGAAGGGTAGCTAAACAATCGTCTTCGTTATAACGTAAAATAGACCTGAGAGAATTGCGATCCCCTGTGGTTAACCATTGGTCATACCAGCAAACGCATTGATCCCCACTAACTCCAGCATCACGCCAATGAAACCCTAACCAGTTGGCCAAGGACTTAAGAGAGTAGCTCTCTACGGGAAGAATTACGGAAGTAATTACACAGTGATGAAGGTCGACTAAACGGGACAGCAAAGGTTTAATTTGAGCGTTGGGGGTTTGATATAGATTTCCTAAGCGTTTGATGGTATCTTTTTCGTAGTCTGAAAAGTGAAAAATAGGAGCCTGATCATAAGTATTGACTAACTCAAGAAATTGTTGCCAAATAACCCCTTCCTCGTCAGGGGTTTCTGCTAGAAAAGGATAAAAGGTTTGGGTTTGGGTAACACGATCAACCACCAAAACCCCTAATAAATAATCTAAATTCCGTTCTGGTTCTGCTTCAATGTCAAAATAGAGTTCAATGGTTTGACGACAAAGGATCTCTGAGAGATTATACTGAGATTGGGGGCGAGGAATGGCATGATTATGGACAAGGGAGCGAGCCTGTTGTTGTAATTTCTGAGCGAGTTCTGTGCCAATCAGTTCCTTGATGGTGTCTAAATTAGCTTTAGCTAGAGATTGGGTGGTAATCACTCCAACTTCTTGTAAAGACTGATAACGACTAGGAGTCACTCCTGGGACTAAAGAGAGATGCTGCTGAGATTGGGCGATCGCATAACAGTGACTATTCCATCGACAAAGATTACACCGTTGCCGAGCAATAAAGACTTCTGGTTCTTGGTTTGTTTCCAGGATTGTTACACATTCGTCTAAAATAAGCTGTAACTTTGGTAACCATTGCACTATATCCACAGAACAATGTTTCAGGGGACGGATAATCAATTCTGGGGTTGGAGGGGAAGTTTCTTGAATAATGGCTAACAACTGAGCATAAAAAGTGGCTACCAGCTTATATTCTGGTTTAGCTTTGCGTCCCAGATGAATACTAACAGGAGAATAGAACCAATCCCCAAATTTAGACTGGCCAGGTTGTTTAATTAATAAATGAGGTTTTCCCAGATAATCATAACCAAAAGGCATAATTCTCAGGGAATTTTCTAACCACTCAAGGGATGTGGAAGTATCATCATCAACCCATAATATTCCCTGATAGATACAATCGACCCCTTGCTGCATTAAAGCTTCGGTTGCCTGTGCTTTTTCTTTCGGGCCAGTTTTCGATAATGGAAGTTTTTGATGATGGGGATAATAGGTGTCCAAGACTGAGGCGATATGACGTTTATTTTCTTGTCGAAGTTTGTGCAGAAAGTCTCGTTCTGGATCTTGTTGTGTCGGATCACCATGAATGTTGAGAAAAGCACGGCGTGAACATCGTTTATAATCCAGTAGGAGAGCGTCAGTAATTAGCATTTTTATCTTGAAATGTCGGTTTGAACAAAATCGTTTCGCGCAGTCCCCATCTAAAATCTGTGATTTAGATGGGGTTAGCGAAACCAATAAATAAAGGCGAAGCATCGTTATTCTGGTTATTCTTGATGATGTTACTATC
>JASJDD010000093.1 GCA_030065735.1 Crocosphaera sp. | reverse complement strand
TTGTTTATAAATCAGCAGAAGATCACTTCAAATATGGTTCTATCAATTCAGGAGGCCTTCCTTTCTTTATTTGGGAAGTGTTGCCGGAGCTTTTTGCTCAATATTTACCCGGGCCCGGAGGTTATAAATCTCTGGGGTTTATTTGGGAAGACGGCCAAGAAATGCCGGTAGGGGTTTCCAAAAGCATTGTCGGGTTTCCGCGTCAGGGATCAACTTGCGCCCTTTGTCACAGTACAACCTATCGTAAAAGTCCTCAAGATTCCCCAACCCTCGTTTTAGGGGCTCCAACCCAAACATTTGATTCCATTGCCAATATTCGTTTCTTAGCAGCTTGTGGCAACGATCCCAAGTTTACGGCGGATTACCTCTTACCCGCCATTGAAGCCAAACATCAGTTATCCTGGTCTGATAAACTTTTGTATCGTTACCTCATTATTCCCCAAACGCAAAAAAGGTTAATCGGTGTGGGAATGGGCTTTGCTTGGACTAACTCTCGGCCTGATCCGGGCCCGGGCCGAATTCCTTCCTTTAACCCTGTGAAATTTATTAATTTTAGCCTACCTCTCGATGACACCATCGATAATGTGGATGATCCTGCGGTTTGGAACGAAAGAAAACACAAAGGATTTGATTATCACTGGGATGGGTTGGAAAAAAATCTTACTGAAACCAACATTATGGGGGCGTTAGCAGCAGGAACGCAACCAGACAATGTACCCCTCCAAGACTTACAACGAGTAGAAGACTTTATTCGTTTAATTCCTCCCCCTGATTATCCCTTTGAGATCGATCCCGTTTTATCCGCCCAAGGAAAGCCCATTTTTGATAACAACTGTGCTTCCTGTCATGCTTTTGGTGGCGATCGCACCGGAACCGTCATTCCTGTTGAAGAAGTGGGAACCGATGACCATCGCGTTGAAATGTGGACGCAAGCGGCCGTTGATAAGTATCTAGCGGTGGGAGATGGAGAGGAATGGGATTTTACCCATGTACAGAAACAAAACGGATACGTAGCGGTGGCCTTAGATGGGATTTGGTTAAGGGCCCCTTATTTACATAACGGTTCAGTTCCCTCTCTTCAGGATCTCTTAGAAGTTCCCAGCGATCGCCCCTCTATTTTTTATCGAGGTTACGATGTCTATAATCCGAATCAGGTTGGCTTTATTTCCCAAGGAACCGAAGCCGAAGAAGAAGGATTTGAATACGATACCCATCTCGACGGTAACAGTAATCAAGGCCATTTATACGGCACAGCGTTATCATCTGAGGATAAACAAGCCTTGCTGGAGTATCTCAAAACCTTTTAACCCCCCTGATGAGTAGATTTGAGTAAGTTTTATCTAGCGGAAGTTCAAAAGGTTACTTGAGTGAGGATGTATTGAAGGCGATCGTAATCATCTCTCAATAAAATACTTAGGGTTCTTCCCACTTTCACTAACCAATCTTTATCTCCTTTTCTTAATAGATAAATATCCCGAATCGCTGCCGCAATTAAAGGATCGACTGGCGCATCTCTGACTTGTAGTAAAATCCGTAAAAATTCAACTTGTTCACTAAAATTGATAATTTCTGCTGCTTCACAGCGATAAACGCCTTGGTGAATTTGAGGAGGACGAGGAGGCAAGTATTGATAAACATTACCTAAGCTATAGCCATTGCCATTTTCTGCATTTTGATAACTCTCAAAACCGACAATGGTTGCTTTAAATTCTGTTTTCAACATGGCAAAAATTTGGGGTTGTTGCTCTTTTAACTCAGTTAAGGATAACCCCAACGCCCTCGCGCGATGCACAGAATCTATCGGAGTAGTAGTAGCATAAGTGACAACGGCTATTATTTTATTTCCTGACTCTTCATCTAAAGATTTTATCCAACTGCCAAAGGGTGGCATCACAGGAAAACTTAGGTCTTCTGGTTCCAAACATTGGGCTAAAAATTGCGTAGTTGATGTTTCAATGACTTCGGCAATATGATCGGGATGACGATTGTCTGTGGTGAATTGCGGTAGGGGAAGACGCATATCGCAGTTTCCAATTTTCTCTTCTCTGGAATTAGTTTTAGTTAGTAAACAGCTTCAATTTCTGACAACTGAAACGTTATCAGTTTATCCCAGTTCCCTCCTTCAAATAAAACCGCAGCTTTGCCGTCACTGACTCTTTGTACCAGTCCTTCAAAACGGTAATAAGTATCGTTGGGATTAGTAACTCTGACTGTTGTTCCTGGTAAAATGAGCATAGTTTTTTTATTTATTAATTTTCTTTGGGGATTATAGCATATATCTTCTTGATTAACAATAATAATTATATTCTTTTTAGAAAGCGTCTAAGGAACTTTTTGGTTTTTATCTACACTTAAACAATTGGGAATTGGGGCTTAAATTAGCAAGTTGTTATTAATTGATAAAAGTTTAATGTTTTTTGGGCTAAAGCTTTATTAGTATAATTTTCTAACACTCTTTGATAACCTTTCTCTGACAAGTCACTAGCTAATGCAGGATTTAACATTAATTGACTTAAACAGTTTTGTAATGCTGAAGCATCTGCTTCAGGAAAAATCAAACCAGCTTCTTTAATAACGTTAGGAATTTCACCAGAATTAGAGCCAATCACAGGAACTTTACAGGCCATTGCTTCAATTAAAACATGACCAAATTGTTCTTTCCAACCCACAGCAGTTAAGGTTTTAAATTTATAAGTTGTTTCTGAGGGTAAGACTAAAACATTCATTAAGTTAATATATTGGGGAACTTGATCATGAGCAACGCTTTCGACCATTATTAATCTATCTTCAACGCCAATCTTTTGACTTTCTTTAATTATTCTCTCTCTAAGTTCTCCTCTTCCTAATAATAGGAGTTTCCAAGGTTGCTTAGGTAAAGATTCAACCGCTTTTAATAAGGTTAAAATCCCTTTTTCTTCTACAAATCTACCGACAAAACCAATGACAAAATCTTCTTCTTTAATGCCCAATTTGTGAGCTAAATCTGGCTGTTTTTTGGGTGAAAATAAGACTTCATCCACCCCTAATTGTGGCATAACTGCTACAGCTTTATTATAACCATGATCTCGAAGAATATCAGCCCCATCTTGATTCCCCGCTACTAATCCATCGGTATTGTTTAAGTTATATTGTTCTAAAGAAGAAATAGGAAATTTTGACTCATAGGGAAGATTCCACCAGGTAAAAAATACATTCTTTGCTTTTAAGTTTAACCATTTATTCAGTGTAATTAATTGAGCGTAGGCGAAGGATTTAACACCTTGTTCTACTTGAATAATTTGAGGTTTAAATTCATTTAATAACTTAAGAACATCGATTCCAAAAGTCAATAAACCCTGATTATTTTGACTAAAGTTAGGGATAGGAACAACTTTGAAATTGCCTTCAATACGATATTTTGTTTCAATAATTTTATTTTGAACTCCTCCAGGTTTCCATTTCTTTGGAACAACGATAGTAACTTCAATACTAGGGTCAAGTTGTGCTAAGGTTTTAAATTTTTCACAATTCAGGTCAACAATAT
The DNA here is from genome assembly GCA_030065735.1 of Crocosphaera sp. Taxonomy (GTDB): domain Bacteria; phylum Cyanobacteriota; class Cyanobacteriia; order Cyanobacteriales; family Microcystaceae; genus Crocosphaera. The sequence goes on along the minus strand of JASJDD010000093.1, from coordinate 9,780 downwards.
AGGTATGACTAGCAACTAAAATTTTCATGATATTTTAGGACATTTTATAGTTAAATATTAAGGCACAGATTTGAGAGACTGGTTAGGCTGTAATTCATGATTATAGATATCATTTTTACTGTAGATTTGTCCATCATTCCACTGGGATAAAATAATGGTTTTACTAGCATCTATAAGCCCTAAAAGATAAAACAATAAACGCACTATAATTTTAAGAGGAGATCCCCCTTTATTACAAGGAGGATTCCCCAAAACATGACAATCAAAAAGTTTAGCATACAAACGAAATTGTTGTTGCCAAGTCAAGTTTTTTAGTGCCATTAAGAAATGGTTATGATAGAAAGCTATTTGATAGGAAAAAGAACGAGTACTTATGTCATGACAACCTCCCGTTTCTTCCCCTAAGTGAACTAAATAAGCATCAGGTTCATACCAAATTTTATAACCTGTCTGGCGTAAACGTAAACAAAAATCTGATTCTTCTCTAACAGCATTTCCTCTAAATCTTTCATCGAACCAAATGTTATATTGAGTAAAAATTTCTCGTCTAAATGACATATTGCAACCGCGAGTCGAAATGACTTCTTGAGGTTTTGTCGTATGAACTAGATCGATATGATACCAAGCAATACCAGGATCCATTGCTTGTGGGGGTAATATGTCTATGGTGTAAGGAACTTGAGAATCATTTATTTTTTCAGAATCAGCCAATTTCATTCTATCTAAAACCCTTCCGGCTACGGCTCCGACTTCTAGATTTTGTTGATAAACTTTTATGTGGGTATATAAGTAATTCTCTGGTAATTGAACATCATCATCGATAAAGATAATAATCTCACCTTGAGAACGACGAACTCCATAATTTCTAGCTGCGGGTAAACTTGCCCAATTAACACGAAACCATTTTATTTTATCAGTCTTAGCGAGAGTTTCTAGATAACTTTGAATCGTGGGATCATGAGTTTCTGTTTGATCAACCACTAAGATTTCAAGATTAGGATAATCCTGTTGAAGAACATCTTCTAGGGTATCTTTTAAGATTTGTTCTCGCCTGTAGGTTGGGATAATAATAGAAATTGAAGGATAAGACATGATTTTTGAAGTTAATAACTTAAATAACTGATGGGGTTTGTTTTCTAGTTTTAACCCGTTTTTTAAGTGCATCTTCGGCTGCTTTTTGGGCTTTTAATTTAGCTTGTTCTTCCTTATCTATTACGGGCAGTTTGAAAATAATTCCCGCAAAAAACCAATAATAAACAGCGACTGGATCAGTATCCAAAGGATACCAATAAGGGAAATAACTAATAATTAAGATAAATACCCAAAAACCGGAGGCAAAACTCTGTAAACATTTATCTTTTAAACTACGATATGCCTTAAAGGTTAAAAAACATAAATGAGTCACAAAAATCATAAAAGCTCCTAAGCCCAAATAACCCATTTCAAATAAGAGTTTAGGATGATAAGTTTCGACAAGGGCAACATCTCCAAATATTCGAGTTGAGTTGGTTGCTGAGCCTAAACCCCATCCCAAAATTCCCTTTTGATTCCTGATTGCAAAATCAAATTGATTTTGAATAAATAAGTAAGGAGGAGAAGCATTCCATCGATCAACAAAACTATCAATTCGCTCTTGAATGAAATCAGGATTTAGGAAAGAAAATCCTAAAAATAAGACAACACCTAATCCTATACCAATGGGAATGAATCGTTTAATATCAGCAATTTTTCCAGTTAAAAATAGCATGATAATAATAACACCTGGCACAACGGCTAAAGCTAACCTTTGTCCACAAATAATAGCATTAATAAAAACCATAGCCATGCCCACTAATCCACAATTTCTCCAAAAGAATGCGGTATCACTAAAGGCAACAGAAAAACAAATGGCTGCATTTCCAACTAAAAACCACGACCAATGCCAAGGGGAAACAAAAGTTCCAGGTAATCGAATTTGTCCCTGACTGGGAGCATATAAAAGAGACCCTCCAATGAAACATTTTGCATCTAGTTTAGGTTTAAATAAATCCACTCCTATTAAATGATCTGTTCCTTTGCATCGCCCGGTTTTTAACATCCAATATTGTATAAAGGCTAACCCACAACAAATAATCGCCAAAACCACTAATAAACGGCCTAAAAACAGTAACTGTTTTTTATCTTTAACCAAGTAATAACCACAAAAGATTAAGGGAACATAGCCAAGCAAAATTTTTAATCCTAATATTCCTTGGGCAAAGGGAATTGACTCTTTGCAAGGGGTGGTGATTACCACTCCCCTTGCATCTAAAATAAGTTCTCCATTAGCATCTCGTAAGAATTTCTCATATTCACTTAGGGAATCACAAGTTGGTAACAATTGTCGGAATCCATTAACAAAAAATAATGTTAATAAAGCACATAGGACTAAAAAGATTAAGGTTGTCAGAAGTGGTTTAGAAACAACAATAGGTTGTCGTTTGCGTCTACAATACTGTATTAACCCCAAAAGTCCAGGAATATAAAACCCATCTTTAGAAAGCTGAAACAGAGCATTACCACCGCCAATCCAATAGGTAATAGTCCCACTAAATGGCATATAAATTAGAAAAGCCCATAAAGCTGTGCGGGGGTAATTGTAACAGACTACAAGTAAAGGGATTAATAACCCCATTGATGTACCAATTTTAGGACTGATACTAAAACTAAGGGGAACACCAACAAGAATGGCAAAGAATAGAGAAAACCCTATTAATCCCATTAGTTTCCGTCTTGTTTCTCTCGCTTTACGTTTTTGTGCTAATTTCTCTTTGATGTCAACGGACGAATTATCTCGTTGCCGTTTTTTTGATTGTCTTTTTCCCAGAGAACGTGTCATTAGATATGCAAGGGTTTTGACTTTCCTTATAAATTATACCCACTTATTTTAACAATTTTCTCTTTTTTCTGACGTTTGCTTCTACTCTGGACAATTTAGAGGAAGATAAACTACTTTTGAGTCAAAAGATTATAGTGATATCAGTGATCTTATGATATGATGTTTAGTTTTAAACAGGTTAAACCTCATTCTTATGTCGATCTCACCTATTATTTTAACCCTAATCATTTTACTGTTAGCTTTGATTAGCTTTGTTTGTGAGTTTTTACCTGTAGATACCACAGCGATTGGGATCACAGTTTTATTGATTTTGTGCCAATTAGTTACCCCTGAAGAGGGGATTTCTGGATTTAGTAATTCAGCCACGATTACCGTTATGGCTATGTTTATTTTAAGTGCTGGAATTACTAGAACAGGAGGGTTACAAATTGTTAGAGATTTACTCTTTCAATTAGGAGGAAAAAGCTTAAAAAAGCAAATTGCTTCTCTGGGAATTATTGTGGGATTCATCAGTGCTTTTATTAATAATACGGCTGTAGTTGCTGTGTTTTTGCCGATTATAGAAGCTTGGGGAAAAAAGCGCAAAATTTCTTTATCTAAATTACTTATTCCTCTTTCTTATACAGCAATTTTAGGAGGAGTTATGACCATTATTGGAACTTCGACTAATATTTTAGCCAGTGGATTGTCAGAAAAACTAGGTTATGGTGAGTTTAGTATTTTTTTGATAACCCCGATTGGAATTCCTATTTTTTTTATTGGATTAACTTATTTAACTTTTATTGCTCCTCGTATCTTACCTGATCGCAAATCTGTTAGTAATGATGGGTTAGATGTTGATTATGGTATGAAAGATTATGTTAGTGAAATTATTATTACTCCTCGTTCTAATCTGATTGGACAAACGTTAAGACAAAGTGGAATTCAAAGAAAATTTGATATTGATGTTCTAGAAATTATCCATAATGATATTCATTTTCCTCAACCTTTAGCGGACAAAATTTTATCGTTAGGAGATATTTTATTAGTCAGGGGAAGTAAAGAAGATTTATTACAAATTCGAGATGAAAGGGGAGTTGATATTTTAGCTGATGTTAAATTTGATCAAGAAAAAGTTGAAGATGAACTCACTTTTGGAGAAGATAAAGTCGCAGAAGTTCTTATTTTATCTAACTCTCGTTTAATGGGTTCTACTCTCAAAGATTTACGGTTTAGACAACGATATAATGCTACGGTTATTGCTATTCGTCGAGGGGAAGAATTATTACGAGAAAGACTAGGCAAAGTTCGTTTAAAATTTGGTGATTTATTGTTAGTTCAAGGACCCAGAGAAAGCTTTATTGGATTACAAACAACTAGAGAATTATTAGTGTTAGAAGAAAGAGATGTCGAAACATTAAGACAAAATAAAGCCTATATTGCGATCGCCATTGTTTTTGGAGTTGTTGCTGTTGCAGCTTTGAATATTTTACCCATTTTAGTGAGTAGTTTAGTGGGGGTAATGTTGATGATTTTAACAGGATGTTTAAAACCAGGAGAAATTTATGGTGCAATTCGTTGGGATATTATTTTTCTTTTAGCAGGATTAATTCCCTTGGGAATTGCTATGGATAAATCAGGAACCAATCAATTAATTGCTAACTATATTGTTAATTTGGGTGATTATTTGCCGAATTATTTTGTTTTAGTTTTTTTCTATTTTTTGACCGCTTTGCTAACTGAAATTCTGTCTAACAATGCAGCAGTTTTATTAATGTTACCCGTAGCTGCTGAAGTGGCAAAAAATCTTGATCTCAATCCTATTGCATTTATGTTAGCGGTTATGTTTGCTGCTTCTAATAGTTATATAACCCCCATTGGCTATCAAACAAATACCATGGTTTACGGGCCAGGGGGCTATCGATTTTTAGACTTCACCCGTGTAGGACTTCCCCTAACCCTAATCTTTACCTTTATTGTCCCTTTTTTAATTATCCTTGTTTATGGTTTATGACTCAATTTATCGATAATATAGATGGGATCTACTGTTAGGAAAAAATCGGTAATTTCGACCATAACCTCTATCATTTCGGTAAGGATTATACCTATTAGAATAACCACAATGGTAACAATAACCTCGCTGACCCCTTTGAATGGTAATTCTTTCTCGGAAAGTGTAATTTCCCCTACCTCCATAATAAGAATTTCCTCTGGGATAACTATTGCCTATTCTCCCATTTGGAGCAATAATTGTCCGATGAACGCCGGCATTGGGATTAAACCGAACTCTGTTAGGATAGGCTAAGGTTTCTGTTGCCAAAACCCCGAAAGATAAGGTAATTCCTAAAAGTAAAGTTAAGGATTTGTTGCACATTGATATTACCCTCCATATTTCTTAAAAAATCTTAATTTTCTGGGTAAATTCCCTCACCTCTATTTTACACTTTGTTCTTAGTAAGAGTTAAACAAATCGCTAATTATAAGGTAGTCTAGAAATAAGGCGACAAACGCTGGCAACGATTCCACTAAAATAAAAGTAATTCTATGGGGACCGCTAACCGCATTTGGCTATACGATACCACCCTCAGAGATGGGGCCCAACGAGAAGGAATTTCCTTATCCTTAGAAGATAAACTGAAAATTACCCGTCAATTGGATAAAATGGGCATTCCCTTCATTGAAGGGGGTTGGCCAGGGGCTAATCCCAAGGATGTTCAATTTTTCTGGAAGTTACAAGAAGAACCCCTCACTCAAGCGGAAGTGGTGGCCTTTTGTTCTACCCGTCGCCCCCATAAACTAGCAGCAGAAGACCCCCTCTTAAAAGCGATTTTAGCAGCCGGAACCCGTTGGGTGACCATTTTTGGCAAATCTTGGGATCTCCACGTCACAGAAGGGCTAAAAACTACCCTAGAAGAGAACTTGAAAATGATCGCCGATACCATTGAATATCTCCGCAGTCAGGGCCGGCGTGTCATTTATGATGCAGAACATTGGTTTGATGGTTATATCAATAACCCTGAATATGCTCTGTTGACCCTGAAAACCGCTCAAGAAGCAGGAGCAGAATGGTTAGTATTATGTGATACCAACGGCGGAACCTTGCCCCATACCGTTAGCCAAATTGTCCAAGATATGGTGGTTGCCTTAGATATTCAATCGGACAATGGTAGCCCCCAATTAGGTATCCATACTCATAATGATTCAGGAACCGCCGTAGCCAACGGGTTAGCTGCAGTGGTGGAAGGGGTGAGAATGGTACAGGGAACCATCAACGGTTACGGAGAAAGGTGCGGTAATGCCAACTTATGTACGTTAATTCCCAATTTACAGTTAAAAATGGGTTATCACTGTTTAGAAGAAACCCAGTTAACTCAACTCACAAAAACCAGTCGTTTAATCAGCGAAATGGTTAATTTAGCCCCAGATGATCACGCGCCTTTTGTGGGACGTTCCGCCTTTGCCCATAAGGGAGGTATTCATGTGTCTGCGGTGCAGAAAAACCCGTTAACTTATGAACATATTAAACCCGAAAATATTGGTAATGAAAGACGCATTGTTATCTCAGAAATGGCGGGTTTAAGTAATGTTTTATCGAAAGCAAAAACCTTTGGCATTGAGTTAAAGAAAGAAGATACTGCCTGTCGTGAAATTTTAGCAAAAATCAAAGAATTAGAACATGAAGGCTATCAATTTGAAGCAGCAGAAGCCAGTTTTGAACTGTTAATGCGTCAAGCATTAGGGCAAACAAAAAGCTTCTTTCAACTGCAAGGATTCCAAGTTCATTGTGATCGGTTGTATGGGGAAGGAATGCCCTACAGTAATGCGTTAGCCACTATTAAAGTTACGGTTAATGGAGAAGATAGATTAGAGGTAGCCGAAGGAAATGGACCTGTTTCAGCGTTAGACAGTGCTTTACGCAAAGCTTTGGTCAATTTTTACCCCGAAATTGCACAATTTCACCTCACAGATTATAAGGTGAGAATTTTGGATGGAGGTGCTGGAACTTCAGCCAATACTCGTGTTTTAATTGAGTCGAGTAATGGTCATGAACGGTGGACAACCGTAGGGGTTTCTCCTAACATTTTAGAAGCCTCTTATCAAGCAGTAGTAGAAGGGATTGAATACGGTTTGTTATTAAAATCAACCATGAAAAAGCCAGCTAAATCGATTTCTTGAATATTCTGTTAATTCACTACATTAAAGTCCAAAGAAACTTAAAAATATGAGTGAAATAGAACACAGCAAAAATCACAGAAAAAGGCTTTTAGGAGTATTGTTAATTGGAAGTGTTTTTTTCTTATTAACATCACCATTACAATCTAGCTCAATAATATTAACACAAAATTCAAACGGTGTAAATGATCCTAACCCGAAAGAAAACGGAACACCCAAAGAAGAGTCTATCTTGTTGAATCTAATTAGTAATGGTGCTGCTTGGAGTTTTTTAGGTGCCTTAATTGGTGGTGGTATTGGTAGTTTAGCTACGATATATGTTAGTAATCAAGAATCAAACTTAAAAAAACGAGAACGTTTAATTGAGTCCCTGACTTGGTTTGAAGGTAGGACACAAAAGCGTAATGTGGGAATTGCTATAGTTGAGTCAGAATGGGAAATTACTGAGAAAAAAGATTTTAAAGAGTTTAAGAAGATATGGACTTCTCTATTAGTTAATCAAGCTATTTATCTTTTAACAAACGAAAAAGATGAAATAGCATTTCATGAAGAACAGAATCTTTGTAGAATGATAGATATCCTAGTAGAAAAGGCTAAGATTCAAAAAAAAGAGAGTAATTTTTATCGCGATCGATATCAATTTCTGATTCTTGCTATAGAAGATCATGCAGAGAACCGTGAAAGCAAAAAATTAAAACATCTCAATGAGCATATAAAAAGACTTGGAAAAAACAAGAAAAATTGGAAACATTTAATAAATGATGAAAAATTATGGGAAAAATTTATAGGAGATAAAAATTCATACGAAGCATCCCAACTTTTAAGATGTATTGAAGCTCTTGGGTGGTCATCACTTACGTTATTATTACTTTGGTTGATGCTTTTACAAAAACGAGATGCCTCCAATTCAGAATCCGATATTTTTAGAATCGCATATTTTGCAGATTAACTTTTTAAGCGATTCTCAAACCCTATTTCTTCAAGCTAAAGTCGGAAGTTACTTATAAAAGTGTAACTTCCGAACTTATTAATCTAATTTTTCTAGATTGAAATAACTATATCCATGAGTTTCAGTCAAAAACAGATTAATTCATAACAAATTATGAACATTTTGGCACATTAATTAAGCCTTCTTATATCTTAAATAATGTAATAACAGTGTGAAGGATTACACAAATGTATCTACTGCAAGCACCTGTTGACCTACCCATTGATGAAGTGCAGGTAGAACAGGTTAACGTTTTCGTGCAAACCCTTAAACAACAAATTACCAATTTTGGCTTAAAATTTCTGGGTGCGATCGCTTTATGGATAGTGGGACAATGGTTAATTAACAAAGGGGTCCGTTTAATGTCCCGTGTTCTCAAGCGACAAAGTATTGAACCCACCTTAATTGCCTATTTAGCCAACTTTTTAGGTATCGCCTTAAAAATTGTGTTAATTGTGGCCATTCTAGGCTATTTTGGCATCGAAACCACCTCCTTTGCTGCCTTATTAGCTGCTGCTGGGATTGCCATTGGTGCAGCGTGGGGGGGACTATTGGCTAATTTTGCGGCCGGGGTTTTCTTGGTTATTTTCCGTCCGTTTGGTGTAGGAGACTTTATTTGTGCTGCAGGAGTCACGGGAACCGTTGAAGAAATTGGCCTATTTGTATCCACCATTAACACCCTTGATAATGTAAGAACCATTGTCGGAAATAATAAGATTTTTTCTGATAATATCCAAAACTTTTCAGCTAATCCTTATCGTCGAGTTGACTTAGTAGCGCAACTGAATCATAGTGTTAATCATGCAGAAGCGATCAATTTATTACAACAACGATTAAGTCAAATTCCTAATGTTATTGATGAACCCAGTCCCGATGTAGAAATTTTGGAATTTAATCTAGCAGGTCCCGTTTTAGCGGTTCGTCCCTATTGTAATAACGAACATTATTGGCAAGTTTATTTTGATACCAATAAAGTCATTCGTGAAACCTTGGGTGATGCTGGTTATCCCATTCCTGAACAACATTATGCCATTCGTAGCACCTAGTTTTTTATTGTAGCATTGTTACAAGACTTCGGAGACTTCGGAAACTGGGAAACTTCGGAGACTTCGGAGATTAAAAAACTGATAACTGATGACTAGATATCTCAAACTTGATGATTTAAGAACACGTAATACTTCAGAAAATGTTAGTAAAATTTTTGATGATCAATTTAATCTTAAAGCGAGTATTCGTAAGCTATTAATTGATGTTACTAACCCCACTGCTTATGATCTCGATATGTTTCACAAATACCCATCCCAAAAGAATCAGAAATAGACAAAAAAGCGATTAAAAACTTACTTCAAAAATGTCTTGATGCGAAAGGAGTAGGAGTAGAAGAATGGGAAGCAGAAATTGATGATATTTTGGCTCATTGATATGGGTTATTAGAAGAAATTATGGAAAAATGTAGTGAAGAAGCACAAGCAAATGGTCTAACTCCTGAAATTTTAGAATCCATTTTACAAGAAAGCTAATGAAAAAAATTGTCATTGATACAAATGTAATCATTAGTGCAATCTTATTTGAGAATTCATCCCCAGGACAAGCAGTTAAATTAGCTAAAAATTTAGGTAAAATAATCTTATCTGATACTATATTCAGAGAGATAAAAAATACATTATCTCGTCAAAAATTTGATCGCTATTTAAGTATTGAGAACTGAACTAATACCAAGCATTGAACACACCCCATCTAAATCAAAGATTATAGATGGGGATTCATTGGCACCCAGAAAGTT
>JASJDD010000092.1 GCA_030065735.1 Crocosphaera sp. | reverse complement strand
AGCGATGACGGATAAGGCCGCTACACCCGAAGTCATTTTCAGACATTGGGAAAATAATTTCCACATTTTCACGTTCCTCACACCTAAAGTATTAAGCCTGATTGTTTTTTTGACACAATCTCGATTTTGAACACAATAAAATAATCAAGTTAGGAGAAGATAACTTTATCATCATCTTCTCATTGAAATTTTACATCAAAATTAAAATAATTAGTTCTGAGTTCTACCTCCACCAATATTGCTCAGTTAAAAAAATTGTCTGTTGAGACAAGCAGGGGGAGCAAGGGATGCCTCATAAGGGTAGACTTTTAACAATGAGATTCTGGTTGGGTAAGACTTGGGAGATAAGGAAGGAAAGGAGACTTGGAAGAAAAAGACAATTTGTAAGTTCAAGAAGTATTACTCTGGTTAGACTACTTGAACCTGTTATTACCATCCCAAAACTCCAACTGGCTAACCCAATTGCTTCTGGTATGGACAAATTAGGAAAATGGTAACTGACAATTCTTGACCAGTCTTTGAGATACTTATTGTGTAACATAACTCAACCAATCAACCAACTTTCAGGAGAATTAATCATTTTGACTAACCCACTTAAAATTTGATTGTATGTACTATATAATTCTCTTCCTTTTTCTGTAGATATATAATGACATTTGACCGCAAATTTAAGCCAGACTTGTGTCTCTGCTGCTTCGGACTCACAATCATTTAACTTAGCTATAAATGATGCTTTATATCTTCTTTTTCTCCAAGCTTCTGCTAAGTTGGCACAGACTGAACGAGATGAACGACGAATTTGGTCAGTCAACGAATATTTCTCTTCTATAGGAAACTTTTTTGATAACTCAAAAATTATCATGGCTGCCTCAAATGCTTTTTGATAGATGACTAAATCTTCATGCGTTTGAATTTTTCTGTCTTTTTCTTCCTTGTCCACCTTGTCACCTTGTCAGCCTTGTCTTACTTCATTATACCTTTATTGTTAAAAAACTGCTATCATCAACCCCGACGACCGGTAACGATATAAGATACACGCTGAGCAATATTAGTAGCGTGATCCGCCATTCTTTCTAAATGACGAATAATCAGAGCAAGCAGTAAAAACGGCTCAATCACCCCTAGTATATCTCGCTGATAAGCTAAATGATGATACAGTTGGTCGTAAGCATCATCTACGGTATCGTCTAGCTTTTTCACTCTTGTTCCGGCCCCTCCATCTAAGTCAGCTAAAGCGACTAAACTGGTAGCTAACATCATTTGAGCATGATTGGACATCGCAGCAATCTCTCTCATACAATCATGGGGTTCATAGGGGAACAATTTAAGCGCAATTTCTCCTAAATCTTTGGCATAGTCCCCAATCCGTTCTAAATCTCTAACTAACTGCATAAAGGCACTTAAGAGACGCAAATCTTGAGCGACAGGAGATTGTAAGGTCATTAAGGTAGCGCAGTCGAGTTCAATTTTACGATAGTAACGGTCAATTTGTTTATCGAGAATAGCAATTTTGTGAGCAGCGTCAATATCTCTTGCAAATAAAGCTTGATGGCTTAGTCGAAAGGATTCTTCGACTAAGGTTCCCATCCGCAATACTTCTTGTTGGAGTCGTTTGAGACAGCGTTGAAAGTAAGTGCTTTCGGGATAATTATCTGGGGAAGAGATATTCACAACACTATCCTTAACCTATACCTAATACTCTTTTATTAAAAAATTAATCCAACCCTATTCCTAACATAGCCTTCTTTCTATCCCAATTACAATAAATTGCAACATAAATTTAGTTTTAGACTGTTTAGTTTAACTAACAAAAGTTAAGAACTCACCAAAGATTTAAGAGGTTTTGGTTAATACAATTCGTATCCAAGCTCCTCCCCTATTAGGATGGTTTTCTGCGGTTATTGTTCCCCCGTGAGCTTGTATAATTTCTTGGGCGATTGCTAGTCCCAAACCGCTTCCTGATCTTACAGATTCGCTCTCTAACCCTTGTCGAGTTCGAGAAGTATCTCCTCGATATAAACGATTAAAAATATAGGGTAAATCTTCTTCTAAGAAACCCGATCCTTGATCTAGAATACTAATTTCTATGGTTTGATTTTTCAGATTATTCCTCAGATCAACCAAAATTTCGCTATTATTAGGACTATGTTTGATACTATTATCCAATAAATTAATAAACACTTGAATTAAACGGGAGCGATCACCAGACAATTCGATTTCTTTTAATCCTGAAGTCTTTAAATTGATTTGTTTTTGTTGTGCAAGGGGTTCTACCACTTGCCAAGCAGCTAATAAAATATGGTTTAATTCTACCGTTTCTAAGGATAAACTTTGATGAGGATTTTCTTGTAATTGACTTAATTCTAACCAATCTTCAACTAAATGAATCAGACGGTGGGTTTCTTGTCGCATTTGGGTGGCCCGACGGCGTTCTGGATCTGACAAACGACCTTCTAACCACTCAGAAACAAGGGAAATAGAGGTTAGGGGAGTGCGTAACTCATGGGTAAGATCGGAGAAAGCGCGATCGCGGGAACGGGATAAGTCCACTAAGGGTTGTTGGTTCTCAATGAAGACAACAATTTGTCCTTGGGGGAAGGGATAAGCAAAGCCTTTTAAAGCCACAGAACTGCTATTTAGGGCTTTTTTCTCATAATTCTGGTTTTCAGGGCTTGGTGGTACATAATTAGCGGGGTAGAATGTCCATTCATTCACTTGAGGAGTTTGGGTTTGTCGAGTTTCCTCGATTAGTTGATCGAGTTCGTAAGAACGAACCAACTCTAAGAACAGACGAATTTGTCCAGGTTGCCAGCGATCGATTTGCAATAAGGTTTGAGCTTGCTGATTACACCATAGTAATTGATTTTCTTCATCTACCCATAGATAAGCAATGGGAGCAATATCTAAAATCTGCTGTTTTAAGTTTAATTCTTGTTGTTGTTGGTCGTATTGTTGTTTGATATAGACAATTTCTCTTTTAATGAGAGTTAATATAGGTAAAGCACCTAATAACTCTTCTGTATCAGGAGATGAAGTTAAAATGTGTTTTAATTGAGCTTTTAGGCGATAACGGTTCCAGAGTAAGATGATTATGCCTAAGAGGAAGCCAAAAATAAATGAGTACAAAATGACATAAGGGGTTTAACAGTAGCTTTCAATTGAGTGTATCAAAATTTTGGTTAAGTAAGTGTGGGGAGACTGTTAACGAAGTCAGAAGTCAGAAGTCAGAAGTCAGAAGTTGTTTTTGAGACAAAGATTTACGCTCCGTCTCAAAAACTATTCCCCTTCAAAGGCGGGGTTTTAGACATAATTATTTTCGATAACTGATAACTGAATAGATAAATTTTAGTCATTATCTTGTTGAATTATGTCCAATATTAAAGTTACCAAAATGCCTCTAGTAATTGCTCACCGTGGTGCCAGTGCTTTTCGTCCTGAACACACTTTGGAAGCTTATGAATTAGCCATTGATTTAGGTGCAGATTTTATTGAACCTGACTTAGTTGTTACCAGAGATAGGGTATTAGTTGCTCGTCATGAAAATGAATTATCAGGAACCACAAATGTAGCAGAAATTGATCAGTTTACTGATAGAAAAACTGCTAAAATGATTGATGGAAATTTAGTGACTGGATGGTTTGCAGAAGATTTTACTTTAGCAGAATTAAAAACATTACGAGTTAAGGAACGTATTCCTAATATTCGTCCTAATAATAGACAGTTTGATGGACTTTTTGAAATTCCTACTTTTAGAGAAATTATTGCTTTAGTTAAACAAAAAAGTAAACAAATAGGTCGTAAGATTGGTATTTATCCTGAAACGAAACATCCAACCTTCTTGGCAAAAGAAGGAAAGTTTTTCACAGGAAATGAACACGAAAATTTGATAAATATTTGTTTAGGAGAGTTATTAATAAATACGTTAATTGAAGAAGACTTTACTGATCCTGATCACATATTGATTCAGTCTTTTGAGTTTGAGAACTTAATTGAATTAAAAACAATTATTATGCCCAATGCAGGGGTCGATATTCCCTTAATTCAACTTTATGGTTCTACTGTTTTGCCAACTCAAAATAGTTTTCAACGCCCTTATGATATTGTTTATAATACTCAAAATGCTGCGGATATGTCAGCTATTTATGGTCATTTAGTTAACACTTGTCAAAGGAGTTTATTAGATAGTTTAACAGGATATGGTCACTTAGATAATTTAGACACTTTACAGTATATTAGCAATACTTATGCTGATGGGATTGGTGTTTGGAAAAACAGCATTTTACCTCGTATTTCTATTCCTTTAAGAGATAAAAATAGTAAAATCACAACGAAATTGACAGGAGAAGTGACTTCTTTTGTAGATAATGCTCATCAAGCAGGGTTATGGGTTCATTGTTATACATTACGTCCAGAAGAAGTGTTTTTAAGCTTAACACCTGACGGAATAGTAAAAACAATGATAGAAGAAATTGAACAATTAATGAATATTGGAGTTGATGGTTTCTTCTGTGATAGTCCTGCTACTTGTCGTCAAGTTGTTGACACCATTTAAGCTTAATTGTCAGTTCATCAATACAAGTTTTATTGTAAAAAATTGGTAACTGCTTAATGTTTCTATCAAGCTTTTGAGAAAATCAAGGGAACACCACCAGCAGGGGAAATTGTAAAACCTCGACGTTGTGGTTTGACGGGTTTTTCAGTGGTTAAAGAAAGTGAATATTCAGGTAGGATAGAAGCTAAAACCAACTTCATTTCTAATTCTGCTAAAGCATATCCTAAACAACGACGAGTTCCTCCACCAAAGGGTAAGTATTCATAACTAGCAAACTTTTTTTCTAAAAAACGTTCAGGTTTAAATTTTTCTGGTTCAGGATATAAATCTTCTCGATAATGTACTAAATAGATGCTAGGAGTTAGCCAAGTTTCAGGACTAAATTCCCGTCCCATAATGGTCATTGTTGTTTTTGTAATGCGAGGGAAAAGAATAGGAATAATCGGATACATCCGTAAAACTTCTTGACAAACTGCATTAAGATAGGGAAGTTTTGCTACTTCTAAAGGCTGAAGATTTTTACCTTTTTCTACCAATTCCTGACGCATTTTTTCTAAGATAGAAGGATGAGTGAGAATTTGATAAAAAGCCCAACTCATAATAGTAGCAGTGGTTTCATGACCGGCAAATAATAAAGTTACTAACTCGTCTTTTAATTCGTCATCTGTTAATGATTTTCCGCTTTCATCTTTAGCTACCATCATTAAACTAAGAACATCATGACCACTTTCTTTTTTTTTGCTACGTCTTTCCTCAATTTCTTCTTGTAATAGATGATAAATTTGTCTTCTTATATATTGAATTTGCCCCCAAGGACTCCATTTTCCCCAATCCTTTTGTAAAAATTTTAAGAAGAGAAAACTAGAGGTTAATGGAGAATCAGTGACATCTAACATTTGGGCGAGGAAGGGTTTTATTTTTTCATATCTTTCTCCTTCTGAAATACCAAATACCACTTTTAAAATGACTTCTAAACTAATAGTTTGCATTACCTGACGGATAATGACGGGTTTATTTTTTGGACAATTATTTGCAATTTCAATGGAAATATCACAAATAGATTGTGCATAATTTTGTAGACTTTGTCCATGAAAAGGAGGCATTAATAATTTTCTTTCTTTTTGGTGATGTTTGCCATCATAAACAAATAAAGAATTAGTACCAAAAAGGGGTTCAGCAATTTTATTGGCACGGCCAATATCAAAATTATCGGGATTTTGACTAAAAATTTCTTGTATTCCTAATGGGTTTCCAATAACAACAAAAGAGGTAAAACCTTGGACATTGAGAGTAAATATATCTCCGTAACGCCCGACACATTCCTGTTGAAATACTAAAGGATCTTGTATCCAGCGAATTAATTGCCATAAAGGAGAACTTTTGGGACCGTCAGGTAATTGGTTTGTCATATAGCATTTATATTTGAGTTATAAATACTGTAGCACAATCATCATGATTGTATCATCTACCAACCTATGTTTAGAATTTAGAATTTAGAATTTAGAATTTAGAATTTAGAATTTAGAAAATAATAATCAATTTCTGTAAAGGCTTAATATTATTAAGCCCCTACAGGAGTTTTTGACTGTTAACTCATCTAATGACTAACAAAAACGGCAGTTGTTCTGGCAGGAATACTAAACTCCCCATTATTGCGATTAAAATTCGCATTTTTAACCACATCATCCTCAGAATTAAGTTGCACAGGATGCAAAGATAAAGCCATTCCTTGTGTTTCTGGAATGGTAATGTTTTGAGGGAATTTGTTGGCATTAAATAAGACAACAATATACTCATAATTGGGATCTAAGTCCTCACCTATATTATCCCCAATAGACATAGCAATCAGTCCATCTTTTTGATTGGAACCCATATTATGAAACTGCACACGATTTTTAATTTGATCCGAAGTTTCTAGGCGAAATAAAGGAGAACTTTTGCGAATGGCGAGAACGTCTTGTAAGTGTTGAACACTTTTGTTAATATCATCAAAACCAGGTTTAAGATCATTGTTTCCTAACAACGGTCTCATAATATTCCAACGAGTTCCATTATTTTGTTGAATGGGTAAACCTACCCCAAAATTATTGTTTTGATAGTTAAAATCAACTCGGTTAAACCAGTCTCCCGAATTAAAACTATCCCGATCTAATGATTTAGAGCGTAACATATCACTAGCCATGTGGAAAAAGGGAATTCCTTGGGCAAACCCAATCACATCTAAGGCCATGTTTTGCGATCGCACTCTTTCATCCATACTGGTAACCGAAACCCCTCTTTCCCCAAACGGGAGTTTAAACACATTCAAATCATAGAGGGTTTCGTTATCGTGTTTCGAGACATAATTAATGGTTTCTTGGGGATCTTGAGTGTATCCGGTTCCGTTTAAATCTCTTCCTTTGACCCGATTATTGTTTTGGTCAATAATTTCATAGTCCTGTAAACTGCCAGCTAAGGCAATTCTTAAGCGATCCATGAAATAGCGTAAATCCCCTTGATAGCGGTTATCGTATTCATAACCATTCCAATCGTAGGATAGACCATTAATAAACCCTTGATGGCGAATTTGTAAGGGATCTTGATTATATCCACCATGAATTGAATCTCGAATCCTGTCGTTAAAGGTTCCAATTCCCGTCCCTGCCATGTTAAATTGACTGGCATAATGGATTCCTTTTTCTTTAGCCGAACCAAAGTCCCAACCTTCCCCATACAAATAAATATCTTGACCGTTAACGCCATCTTCCTCTAAGGTTAATTGATGGATACGATCGTCGATCGCCGTCATGGTTTCCACAGGATGAAGGTTCATTAAATCGAAGCGAAACCCATCAACTTTGTAAGCTTTTGCCCAAGTTATGAGGGTATCTTCCATTAATTTGTCCATCATCTTAAATTCAGCAGCAGTATCGGAACAGCAGCTAGAATTTCGTAAGTAACCATTGTTATCGTAGCGATAGTAATATCCAGGAACCACTTTATCCAGGACTGACGTTTGATCTAACCCACTGGCAAAGGTATGATTATAAACCACATCCATCACCACCCGTAAGCCATTTTCGTTGAGGGTTTGTACCATGTTGCGGAATTCGATAATGCGACTGGTATCATTAGGATTAGTGGCATAACTGCCTTCAGGAACCCCATAATGATAAGGATCGTAACCCCAGTTAAAGCTATCTTGATTTTGGGTTTGGACAACGATCGCTTGTTGTTGGTCAGAGTTGGAAGCATATTGCTTGAGTTGGTTAGAGTCAGGATCTTGAAGATGAGTAGAATCTTCATCCACCGAACCAATGTCAAATGCAGGTAAGAGGTGAATATGGGTTAACCCTGCTTGACCTAAGTTAAGAAGATGTTCCATTCCTTTGGATAAGGGAGGATGGCCATTCCGTCCATCGTAGGTAAAGGCGGTAAATTTTCCCCGATCTTCGGGGTTTACGGTTTGATCATCTCGACTAAAGTCCCTGACATGAACTTCATAGATGGCCATATCTTCCGGTACCGTAAAAGTCGGTTTAGTGAAGGTATCCCATCCAACAGGTTTTAAAATGGGATCGTTGTAGATATCTAAAATTTGACTACGTTGACTGTTTTGAGACAAGTTAATGGAGTAGGGATCGCTGACTAAATTGGTCTCGATGCGGTTAGTATTGGGGCTATAAACCGCTATTTCGTAGAGATAATATTGTTGATCCCAACTGCGATCGCCGGTAATACTCCAGACACCGGTATTCGTATCAAAGTTCATGGGAGTCTCTACAGAAAGGGTTGCCGGGTTGCTATCATTGAAGCGATGGAGAGTCACCGATTGCGCGGTTGGGGCCCAGACTTTGAGTTCAGGTATGCCATCCCGATAAATGACTCCAAGTTCTCCAGAATAGGCGTATAAGTCATCGAGAACCCCTTGAATTTGCAGTCCTGTACTATCGACTAAGTTTCCCGAATTGTCATAAGCTGCGATCGCTATTTGACTTTTAAGGATGTCTTTAACGTTTGATAATTGCTCTGAGGGAATGCGGAAGGTTAGATAGTTGTCTAGATTGGGAAATTGTGGGTAACGATTGCTGGATAATCTTCCTTCTCTATTTAAAGGAATTCCTGAACCCCGACGATTGGGAATATTCAAATTACTATGAGCATCATAAAAGAGTTCATAAGTCGCAGCATTTTGATTATTCCAAGCAATCAGAGATTCTTCTAGCCAAAATGCTCTACGATTTCCCAGAGATAAGTTATCTGCTAAGGCAGAACTGGAAAAAGAATTAACCATTGATAAGGTTAACATAAGAACCATCATCAATCGTAGTATTGTCTTGAATGACTTTATCATTTTAGTAATCCTAATTGTTGACTTTTTTTCGAGAACAACAGTGATAAGCTTTTAAGTTTTGAAATGGCTGATTTATATAAGGTAACAGGGAACAGGGAAGCGTAAACAGGCAACGGATATATATTTATGCTATCCAAAGAGATGAAGATTTTTGATTTTTCTCGATCATTTCTATCAATTGTCATTCCGAGGACACGAGGAATTTCATTGCCAACTTAGGAACTTTATCTGATATCAGCAAAGGTTACCCGTTGTTTGCCATAACCAGGAATTGACCCTGCATCAAAGGTTTCAACTAATTTAACCTTAGCTGCATAGGTGTAAGGACGAATATCAGTAACCTTTGGAGTCGGTATTCCATTTTTGAAAGCAAAATAGAGTTGACTATGCAAATCATGGAGTTCTTGGCCGGTTAAATAGCCAATCATTGCGTGTTCAAAGGAGTGGAAAGCATTTTTCCAAGAGTGTTGCTTAGGAGTATAGGGATCAACATCGTAGCTATCCGTCATCGGATTATACTTCAGTAAATCCCAAACCCCCCCATCGGTATGATCTACCATGTAATCAAGCCAGAAAGGATAGGTAGTGACTAAATATTTAGCGTAAGAAGGATCTCTGAGGGCAAAAGTCGCAGCTACCTGATCCAGTTCGGCTAAGGTCCACCATTGCTTATCTTTGTTGATGGTACCATCAAGCATGGGTTGGTTTCCCCAAGTCTCATCGGAAAGATAAGCTGTTTCTAAGATTTTGGGGACTGCTTCTTGGGTAAACAAGACTAAGTCGTAGTGTCCAGTGAGTTTGCCAATTTGATCAATCAACCACAAGGTTTTAATGGAATGACCAAAATCTGTATGGGGTGTTTCGAGGGTTTTATCACTAATGTCAGTAATGGCTCCCCAGAAGAGATTTTTATCAGGAGTGTAGAATTGTTCGCTCATGATAGTGGCCAAATGCACTAAATCATCTTCCCATTCTTGTCTGAGATTAACACCATTAAAATCGGTGGGCAAAATGGGGGTAATCAAGATCATGTAGGCATAGATTTGATCCAGTTGAGCGACTAATTCCCGTTGTTGGCTACTCACCGTTTGCATGGTACCATCTTGGTAACTGGTTTTGGACCAGGAAAGCAGACCCCATTCTTGATCGTAATAGGTGTCGAAAATGTAATCTTTGACATTAACGATGTATTCTAGCACTTGAGGATCTCTGGTGAGATAGTAGAAAAAGGCTAATCCAGAAAGCGCATAGGTCATATCTTGACTGATGCGTTGTTCTTGTCTGGGTAAACCATTACCTAGTTCATCAAAGTAGGTATAGGTTCCTTCTGTTCCCTGGTTCACCAAAGCGTTATCGATCAAGTAATCTACCCCTTCTTTTGCATAGTGTAGATACTCGTTATTTCCGGTCATGTTATAGGCGATTCCATAAGCAAAGACTTGACGGGAGTTTGCTCTAACATAATCTCTATCCAATTGAACAATTCCAGGATCTGCGTTGTACAATTCTGGACAGGGATTTGTCGGTTCGTATAAAGACCCATCATTGCAGCGATAGGTGGGATAATTGCCATTTTCTCCCAGTGCTTCAGGGGTTATCCAAAATGGCAGCAGATCATTGTTAAGATGATCAATCCAAGTTTGCCCAGTGGGGACATCACTCAGAATTATCTCAATATCGTTCTCAATATAGCTTTTATTAAAAAAAGCGTTAGCTGTTGGGGTTCCAGATAGGAATAAAAACAAGAGTAAGCTAAGAAAATAAGCCCCTCTTTTTAGCCATCTTTTTTGATTGTTTAATCGCTGTTTCATCAACGATAAATTACCTCAATTTTTACTTTTTTTGTTACTTTAATAATTGCTGATAGCGAGTTGAACAATGGCATCAAAATAGGCATCGAGATCGGCTGCCGATCTTGCTGTTACTAGATCACCATCAATAACAACATGACTTTCATCAGGTACATAAACCGCAACCCCATCTAAATCACAGATTTTAGATGGGGACTGCGCGAAACGATTTTGTTCAATTTCTTCGTGGATGTATTCTGTTTCAATTAATACAGCCACTTTTTTTCCTTCTAATATTTTATAGGTCACCATTAAGTTTCCGCTATATAAAACTTACTCAAATCTACTCATCAAGCTTAAAACCTGATGATAACTTGATTTGAGTCGATAAAAACTTATCCATTTCTTGATTTTGGCTGCTGATATGAAGAAGATTGGGTAAGATTAGATAGGTTTTCGGGAACAGAATCAAGCCCCAAAATCAGAGGGTGGGCAATGCCCACCCTACTTAAGAATTATTGTTTAACAAAGAAAACTGCCGAGCGCCCGGCAACATTTAAGCCGCCTTGAACCGATTTGTCTGCATTAACACACATGGTTGAATTGGAGATTAATTCTTGATAGCATCCTTCCTCAAGACCGGGCATTCTGACCGAAGTTGGAGCGAAGGATTCTCCGGCTTTATTGATAATAGCAATGCCCTGATCACCCCGTTCAATGAATAACCGATTAGGACTATCGCCCCCTGAAGTAATTTCGTTACCATTGCGGAAGTATTGAGATTCATGGAGCAGTTTTTCGTGGAACTTAGCCCCTGCTGGGACGATAGGATCATCTATATCATCTCGGTAAATGAGGGGTAGTCCATCTTGACGTGCTAACAAGAAAGCATTGGCTAACATCTGATCCCGTGGCTCAAAACCATAATCGCCACATAGATCACCCCCTGGACAAACGGTGTCGTGGGTTTTAGAGAAGGTAATGGCTTGATAGCCAGGAAGTACCCCTTGAGGATTAATCAGCGATCGCAAATCGCCACCAAAACTAAAGGCACCTTTGAGGTTAGACAATAGATTATAATCCGTGATATCTACGTTATGAATCTGTGGGTAATTGGTAGTTTCTCCACAATTTCCACCAATTACTTCTCCATAGACATATTTATCAGCAGGGACAACATCTAAAATTTTATCGATGTCAGCTACTTCGACATGTTTGATGGCATCAATCCGAAAGCCATCAGCCCCTAAAGCTATTAAAGAAGCGAAGTAATTTTTCAGTTCTCCTTGAACATAGTCTGATTCGGTTTTCAAGTCAGGAAGATCGCATCCAAATCCTAACCATCCGTGGGTGACTTCATAGCAATTGTTGTAATCAATACAACTTTTTGGGTGAAAATCCTCAGGTGAAAAGCGAGGATAGTCCAAAGTCTCAGAGTAAGGAGGATAATTGGCCATGTGATTGATAATGACATCCACTAAGATTTTGATGTCCTGTTCATGGGCAGCATCAATGAGTTGTCGTAAGTCATCTTCATTCCCTAAAGGACTTTCAAAAACAGTAAAATCAATCGGCTGATATCTTGCCCACCATTCAGTGGAAGGGTTACTCTTTTCTGGGGGTGAAACTTGTATGTAGGTAAACCCATCTGCTTTGAGTGTGGAAAGTTGATTTTTGATTTCCTGAAAGGGCATATTGAAGGCTTGGTAGATCACATCAGCCTTAGCGGGTAAGGTATAGCCGATCACCATCAAGGTGATACAAAGGGTTATAACCCAATTAATCGTCTTTTGCCAGTTAAAACGTGGTTTGTGCAGCATAGTTTTTGCTCGGTAAGTGAAAATTTAACGCTAAAACGATCAACAATATCCGACAGAGGATTATTGTTTAACAAAGAACAACGCGGAGCGTGGGCCAATATTTAAGCCTCTTCGGTTAGGGGAACCCCATTGGGTGACATATTTTTGTCCGTCATCTCCAACACCAACACACATGGTAAGATTATTAACCAATTCTTGATAGCATCCTTCCTCAAGACCAGGCATTCTGGCTTCATTCAAAAAGTTAGGGTTCTGACGTATTCTACTATGAATGTTTCTTGTCTTTTCAGTTTATATAGAAAGTTTACAAAGATAACGATAAACTCTTAAAAAATTCTTAAATTCAGCAAAAATTAATGTTAACAAGTGAATGGCATTTGGGAATGTTAATAAACTGAATAAAGTTCATTATTTTACCATTTAGTAGAACCCAATTAAATTAATGATTTGTAAACTAATTTACCTTAGGTATGACAAATTTACTATAATTAAAGAGTACTACACATTATGGTTAATACGTCTTTCTGTTCCCTGTCTCCGGGTGTGGTCAAAACCAGTTGTTCAAACCTTTAGTCGAGCAGAGGGAGCAGAGGAAGGGGGGAAGCAGAGCTCACAAGGGTAGGTTTTTAAGATTTGGGTAAAGATCAGACTTGGTAGAGGGGGGCGACAGGCAGACAAGGTAGATTTTTTGACGAAAGCATCGGCTTTTTACTGCCTTGTCCACTTGCCCTCCTTGCCCCCCAAGTC
>JASJDD010000091.1 GCA_030065735.1 Crocosphaera sp. | reverse complement strand
ACTTGGGGGGCAAGGAGGGCAAGTGGACAAGGCAGTAAAAAGCCGATGCTTTCGTCAAAAAATCTACCTTGTCTGCCTGTCGCCCCCCTCTACCAAGTCTGATCTTTACCCAAATCTTAAAAACCTACCCTTGTGAACCTCTCTCCTCCCTCTCACCTCTCAGGGATAAGTGGGTTAACTAAACCGGATTTGGTATCACCTATGGGTTGATGAGGATATTTTTCCTGAGCTATTAGCTGTTTCATTTTCTCAAATATCAAGACTTCAGTTTCTTCTTGATCGGTCAATTTATCATAAAAATAAGGGTCAGTTAACCACTCCTCAAAAGCCAGTCTAATTAAGCCGTTAGGATAAGATTTAAACCGCCAATAAGATGATAGATGATTATCAATCACTTCAAATAAAGGGGCAGGATACTGCATAGGATAATAAGTATAGTTATCATCACAAATATAGTACCAAATATTTCCCTGCCATTCTTTTAACGCATAAACAATATATTTTTGTCCAACTGTTAAGGGAAATTCAAGTTCTTTACTATAACAAAATTCTGGTTTGAGGTAAGTTTCGGGAAGGGCCAAACCGCTATTAGCAAGACAACGAATTTTCATAGGTTTTAATGTTATTGATTTTTGGGGGCTGTTTTGGGATAGGTGCGTTTGAATTTAAACTCAACGGTTTGATTATTTTGAATGTTCTTAAACCAATGTATTTGAACAATCATCCCATTGATAATTTTGGTAGTTTTCCCACTCATTTTAACCCAATCTTCAGGTTTTCCACCATAATGAGCAACGAGTCTAGAAGCATCTTTTAAAGGTTCTACAATCCCCCCTTGAATGGGTATTCCATTACCAGATTTTGCATCTTCAAGAAGGAGTTGTTCTTGTAAATTCCTTGGTTTTTCATCAGGAATTCTCCCTTTACTCAAGTAAATTCGCTCCAATTTTTAAGTTTAAATTTCTGACTTATTTTATCATGTTTAGCCTACCATTTTTGTAACTAAATCTCTCAAAGGAACAGTTAATTAATTCTCTGATAATAAGGTAAAATCTTAACATATTCAGCTTTAGTTCCAAACCGATATAAAGCGGTTAATTGAGTCAATGAAGCGACTTTTTTCTCGGCTAACCGAAATTTACTGGCCACTTTTTTAACTTCGGTTTGGTCAACCGGAAGGACAATTTTAGTGCTAGAATTACCAATAATATCAGGAGAAAGATGAGGTTCTGATTGAGAGGCTAAAACTAATCCTAACCCATATTTACGACCATCAGCGAGTAGGGAGAGGGTTACAGCTTGGTTTACATTTTTTAAGACAGTGAAGTTTATTTATGTCCCACTACTTAATGGAAAGGGAAAAAGAGTAAAGGGTTAGAGAGTTCTCCCGAACAAACATACTACCCGAAAACCGAGATTGCTGCCGAGGTGGTCGCGCCTATCGTCGTCGTAGCGGTACGCAGAACGGCAGTTATTAGGACTGACGAGCCAAGAACCGCCCCGCAGCACCGAATAGAACTTATTTTGCTTGTTTTTACTCGAATATCCTTTATTTTCAGGGTTGACATTTTGAGAATTATCATCGTCAATCCAAGCACTACCATCATTAGGCGCACCCTTGTAATCATCATGCCAGTCATCAAGACACCATTCCCAAACATTGCCGTGCATATCACTCAGGCCGAAAGCATTAGCCACCTCAAAATAGCCCACTGGGGTGGTTTGTTTTCGATACTCTCCTTTGGGTCCTTTTCCATAATTTCCTGACCATTTAAAGTCTTCGTTATCGGTTCCTCGATAGTTAGCCAAGTCTGTGGTGATGGTGTCTCCAAAATGAAAGGGGGTGGTGGTTCCGGCACGACAAGCATATTCCCATTGCGCCTCACTCGGCAGTCTATAGTCCCTTCCTGTGAGTTTTGAGAGTCGTTGACAGAATTCTACGGCTTCATACCAGTTAACCCTTTCGACAGGCCTAAGCCATCGATCTATGCCTTCGTAGGGGTCTTTAAAATGAGAGGGATCTTCTTTTAAGTCTATCTTTACCTTTAAGTCTGTTCTGGTGGCGATCGCTTTCCATTGTTGTTGGGTGACAGGGTAACGTCCCATGAGAAAGGAAAAGATGGTTACGTCATGTTGAGGTCTTTCATTTTTACGACTGCCTTCTTCATCTTCTGGTGCGCCCATTGTAAAGGTACCATCGGGGATTAAAGCCAGTTCTAAGGGGACATCATCGATATAGTCTCTATAACCCCTAAACTTTTGTTTTGGACGTTTAATTATCAGTTTTTCTGCCATAAAGCTACTAGAATATTTGGGTCAATCACTAAGCAAATGGTTATTTGATATTCATAAACATTGACACATATTCTTCTTCAGTCATCCCTGTTTCTTCTAAGACTTTTTCCATAATTACATCAAGTTTTTCTTTGGGTTTTTTGGCTTCCTGGTAATCAACAATAGGATTATAATAGCCGATAATTTTATTATTATATTCTATGGCAATTGTTTCTTTTTGAGTTAACAAAGCGTCTTTTTTTAGCTCGTTTAATTGAATTATTTTCATGTTCTGTTTTCTGACTTCATTCAGTTCTTCCGAACAAACATACTACCCGAAAACCGAGATTGACGCGGTGGTAGACGCGCGGAAAGTCGTTGAGGCGGTAAGCAGAACGGCAGTTATAAGGATTTCTACCCCAAGAACCGCCCCGCAGCAAGAAATCTGACTCATTTTGCTTGTTTTTGGCTAAATATGAGGTTCCAAATTCCATCCAAGCACTACCATCATTAGGCGCACCATTATAATTATCATGCCAGTCGTCGGCACACCATTCCCAGACGTTCCCGTGCATATCGTATAATCCGAAGGGATTGGCAGGAAATTGACCAACGGGGGTGGTTTCTCCTCTAGATTCGCCCTTGGGTTCCTCAGCATAAGTGTTAGAAGCATCATAATTTGCTAATTTATCAGTGATGGTTTCTCCAAAGTAAAAGGGTGGGTAAGATTCACCTTTTTCCAGGTCTAGGGGTTCTGTTACAGCACGACAAGCGTATTCCCATTGAGCTTCAGAGGGTAGCTGATAATCCCTTCCTGTGAGCTTAGAGAGGCGTTGACAGAATTCTACGGCTTCGTACCAGTTTACTTGTTCAACCGGTCGGTTATCCCCTTTAAAGTGGGAGGGTTCTTCGTCTAGATCGATGTTAACTTTTAAATCAGTTCGAGAAGCGATCGCTTTCCATTGTGCTTGAGTAATGGGATATTTGCCCATGAAGAAGGAAGAAAGGGTGACATTATGTTGAGGCCGTTCATCATCATAGCTATCTTTTTCATTTTCAGGGGAACCCATTGTAAAAGTGCCACCAGGGATGGATACCATTTCGAGGATAACGTTATCCGTCAAAGGTTCGGTGAAGTAGGAGGCGGTATGGGTGGTGGTTTTGATGATTTCGCCGTGACGATTAACAGTGGGGGTTTCAAATGTCCATTGTTGTAATTTTTTCTCAGTTTTGATGTTAAGGTTAGAAAGTTCTTGTTCACAAGTCATGAAACGAGACAGGACAGCACTCTCACGGAAGGCGATTAACAGTTCATGAGGGAGGTGTCCTGGGGGTACTTGGTCCAATGGGTCAATAATGTCAGGGACAGGCCAATTTACTTTTTCCCGAAACTGATACCAAAAAAGCCTGTCAAATTTATCTTTAATGCCTCCCAAAGTTTGGCAGATTTCTATTTGTTTCCTAAAACCGAATTTCCCTTGACTGTATTGCTCCCAAAGTGAGTTTATAGTCAGTAAAATATCGCAGGAAAGACTTTGTATGTCTTTTTCATCAAACCTTATTTTACCAACAGTTTCAAATATCAGGCGATAAGTTTCTTGATCGGCCTCTTTAAATTGCTGATTTTTGAGCAATTCATCTAGTCGATGATAGCGAGGTTCTAAAACTGGTTCAAAAACAATAGTGGCAACTTCGGCTTCAAATTCAAATAGGTCTAAGGTTTCTAATTGAGGAATAGCATGAGCAGGAATCGCTGATTGATGCAATAAACGAACTTTGACATACTGAGAGTATAAGTATAGCTGTAGGATCGATAATTTATTGTGTTTTTTCGATTGGAATAAATTAGGATTTAAGGCTTCAAATTTACGATAAATATTAGTTAAACGACGACTAATTGCTGAGGGAGAAATGATAAGCTGCTTGGCTACTTCACGGATAGAATAAGATTGAGTTGGTGTTGGTAAGAGATTAATTAAAGTTTCTATTTCAATCTCTGTTAAGTGATACTTTTGGGCTGTACTTTCGAGAAAATCTATCCAGTTAAAACCGATGGAGTTTCCCTCAATAGCAGAGACAAGATTTAACCGCGCACGACTTCTATCTAATTTTTGAATATAAGGGGCGTATGCTTCCCCATATTGTCGTAAAGTTGAGACAGAAATAGTAGCAAACGCTTGAATTAATTGGAGATTTTCATCTCTCGTTAATTCTAGAGGATTAGTTAATAGGGTTGCCTCAAATTCACGAATGGTTTGGTATCCAAAATGACTAGCAATTTTTTCGGTTAAACTACCAATAACACCCAGACAAAATTCCTCTTCTCCTAAACGTTCTAAAAATGCCTCTCGAATTCCTGGTTTAAATTCAAATTGAATTTGATGGGGAGACTTATAGGAATTAAGCGGTTTAACAGGACTTAATAATCCCCCCATTACGACTTCTGCTACATTAACTTGAGTAGATTCTGGTAATAGGGTTCTTTGGACTAAACGAATGGTAGCAAGACTCACAGGAATAGCGGATAACCACTGAATTAATTGCCATGCTAATTGAGAAGAAGTAACATAAAAATTATTAATT
Organism: Crocosphaera sp.; assembly: GCA_030065735.1. Taxonomy (GTDB): domain Bacteria; phylum Cyanobacteriota; class Cyanobacteriia; order Cyanobacteriales; family Microcystaceae; genus Crocosphaera. The sequence goes on along the minus strand of JASJDD010000091.1, from coordinate 8,252 downwards.
TGTTGGAGACTGTCTGGAATTTCATCATCATTATCATCATTTTTTGGATACATAAAGTTGGAACCTAACCAAACTCCGGCACACCAACTTTTCCCTTTTCCCATCATCACATTAACCCAAGCACTCATGGATTCGGATTCTAAACTAAGAATGGGTAATTTAACTAAGGTTTTTTGGGTTTTTTCAGTAATCCCTTTGACTTGCCAAGATTCAAGAGGAGTTGCCAACCATTTTTGAGTGGGGATTCCTTTTTTTTGATTACCTAAGCGGATTTTAATAGCATAGTCGAGGTTGGTACGTTCCCACATTCTCTCTGGGAAGGGATGAAGCAAAGTTAATAAACCTTTTGCTGACCATTCCCCTAAAATATTGATAAATTTATTATCTAACCAAGCGGGGGAAATACAATCACTAACAATCAAAATTAAACGCCTACCATCGGGTACATTAAATTGCTGAGGAGATAGGGAGTTAGAAACCGAATTGAAGGGTTTATCGTTGGATGCTTTTAAATGCGAGGAAGAAAAAGGAGAGTGGAAAGGATAAATTTGTAAAGAGTTTTGAACAGAATTATCCCAGTTCATTCGATAGGATTTTATATCACGAAATGCACCCAAATGTTCCAAGAATTTTTGTACTTCTCCTATTAAAGATTGCCATAAAATTAGAGATTGGCTATCTTCTATTATTAAAGCGACATCTAACCAACGTTCTTTTTTTGGTGTTAAAACAGGAAAATAACAGGGAAATTGAGAGGTACTTAGTTCGGCACTCAGCTTAACAGTTTTCTTGATATCTAGTTGTTTTGTAATTCGAGAATCAATTTTTTCTTTGAGAAGTTTCGCCAAACGTCCTAATTTTAGGGTATTCTGAAAAATCCCGGTATCTGGCAATTTAATTGGTAATTCGTCTAGGGGTGATGATATATTTTCAGTCTTAGGAAGAGGGGAAGATTCATGGGATAATTGAGTTATGGGAAATTTGCGTTCTGGTTCTAAATTAGCAATCTTATTATCAGAAAATTTTTCATTTGGTGATTTCTTATTATCTTCTCTTACATCCTCAGCTTCAGAAGTTTTTTCTGGGTGTTCACTTTCTTTTATTTCTGGAATTAAGACACTAACTTTTTGCATAAACCATAAAGCTTCTGCGATTTGCATCGCATCTAAATCCCATTTTTCTTGATGAATAAAAGAGACTAATTCTGCTAACATAACACTTACATATCTCCCGTTGTGTTGAGATAAGCGATTAAACGCTCTTTAATCGCTTCTTTTTCTTTATCGTCCAGAGTAGGTTTATTAAGAAACATAAAAGCAACATTGAGTAATTGGTCTGTTGCCAATGTGCCTTGTTTTTTTTCTCTTTTTTCTATAAATTCTTTAATTGTTTTTTCAATATCTTCGGTCAAATCATCTCCTAAATGAGCTTTGACGATGTTTGTTAATTGTTTTTTATCAGGTTCTTGAATTTCGAGTTGAATACAGCGACGCTTAAAAGGTAAGGGAAATTCTCTTTCCCCATTACTGGTCATAATAATAATAGGAAAATGTTCACAGGTAATTCTCCCATTTTGTACTTCGTATTCCTCATCATCATAGGTGCGAACTGTTACTTTTTGATAGTCTTTATGTTTTTTTAGTCTTTGTAATTCTTCAATAATAAAATACCCTTCTTCAAAGATATTTAATAAATCATTGGGCAAGTCAATATCACTTTTATCTATTTCATCAATTAACAATACTCTCGGTTGTTCTTTAGAACAGATAGCAGTTCCCAAGGCCCCTAAACGAATATAATCCCCGATGCTAAATTTTACTCCTTTTCCTTGATTAAGTTTTTCTTGATTAAGTTGAGCATCCTGTAAACGAGCGATGGCATCATAATAGTAGAGTCCTTCTTGAAGTGTGCTACGGGTATTAATCGGCCAATGTAATATCTCTCCTAATTGTAATTCGGAGGCGATCGCTTTGGCTAAACTAGACTTTCCTGTACCGGGTTTTCCTGTTACCAAAAGAGGGCGACGTAAATAAATAGCCATATTAACAGCATTAGTTACTCTTTCGTTTGTTTGAAAAGTTTTTGCTGCGGATGTTTGTTCTCCTTGTTGATTAAACTTTCGCCAAGGGGGAGGTTCTGGCCATTTTTCTACTTTATGGGACTTATGATCTCCTTTAAAAATTTGCCAATCACTCATAATTAATTTTACCTATTTTTAATGTGAACAATTAATTCAATTAATGACTAATAAGTATCCCTCAATTAAATCCTAATTTCTCTTTCTTTGGATAATTATAAGGATTTTCCCATAAAAAGCAAAGATTATTCCCTAAATGAACCTTGTCTTTTTTTGCTAATCGTCTCAGGGTTTTTATGGATTTAACTAAAGTGGCAAGATCCCAAGATTGGTTAGTTTTACAAGATGTTAACTTGTCTAAATCCTGAATATGATTTATATTAGATTCTTTACATCTAGACCATAAAGCTAGAGGAATTCCAGCTTCTATAATAAACTCATAAGTAAGATTTTTTGCTTCACATAAATCAGAAGCAAAATTGATACCAAAAATCTTGGTTTCTTCGTTAATAATTTCTAAATCATTATCATCTTTACCATGACAATCACAGGCAAGAATGTAGTGCTTTGGATTAGTATTTTGAGAATAATTAATCAGTAAATTCCATCTTTCTTGCCAGTATCCACGCAAATGATCATAGGAACTTTGTAAACGTCGAGAAGAACGAACATGAACAGAATAATAAGGACCACAACCTATTTTTTTATTTTTCCTATATTCCCAGCAGTCCACAGGAAAAGATAACAAATCTTCAGGTAAAATCCATTCTATAGAAATTTCAAATTTTTCATCAGTTTGAAATTCCTTGATCTTTTCCTTACATTCCCTGATCTTTTCATTACATTCTGTAATTAGTTCAGATATTTTGTCTTCTATCTCAACTTTTGTATAACCTCGGTTAGACGCATAAGTTTTTGACAACGGCTCACGAAAATAATCATCTTCTGATTGACAATTTTTTAGATTTATTTTAGGAATAACTAACCACCCATTTACGGTAAATTTTTCTGATTCATTTCTGTCTATTTTTGAACTATTTTTCTCTAACTTAATTAATAAATAGACAAAAGAATTATCAAAGTTTTCTGGATTTTTATTCATAACAATAAAATCAGCCCCAGTAAGAGCAGGTTTCCTGGCTGGTTTGAGTCCAGATAAGAACTCTATATTTTTTTTTTATTTTCATTCGCTGCTTCTTTAATCTTTGTACCAATCGTTTTTAATACTTGATTTAATTCTGCATTAGTTAAACTATCTAGTGGTTTAGAAATTTCATGAGCTGCTTGATATTGGGCAATTTCCGTTTCTTCATAAAAACAAGCACTAACACATACCCAAATAATTGTTAAACCTTCCTCTTCAGCTGCTCTTAACAATGGAGGTAATTCATGTTTATCAATAAATTCAGAACCCAAAAAATCTGGACTCACCATTAACACGGCAACCTCAGCAGCAGCTAAAGCATTTGTTATTTCATCTCTCCATCTAGAACCTGCTTTTATTTTCGTATCATCCCAGACAGAAATTGTTTGTTTCCGCATCAAAGGTATCAGCATGGTTTGGAGTTTTTCTAGCCATTTTTTATCTTTATGACTATAACTAATAAAAACTTGATTTCGTTCTTCTATCATTTTTGGAGCAATTTCATCAATAGTAGTTATTGAGTGAGAAATGGACAATGTTTGGCTCGTGGTGAAGAATAGCACGGCGAATAGCAGGGGAATGCTCTATAAAAGAAGCGATCGCTGCTATAAAATTTTCTCCTTAATTATAAATCATCCCGCTTGGTTAAAGTCTAATAGTACGATAGAATAGAAAATAGTGTCTTTAAATAGAAAATCTTAAACTGAATTGCTATGGCTAAAAAAAGCATGATTGAGCGCGAAAAAAAGCGCGAGCGTTTAATTGCAAAATATGCTGAAAAACGGGAAGCACTCAAGGAAGCTTTTGAAAATGCAGAGGATTTTGAAGAAAAAATCGAAATTCATCGTCAAATTCAACGGCTTCCTCGTAATAGCGCGCCTAGTCGCCACCGTAATCGTTGCTGGTTAACCGGTCGTCCGAGAGGCTATTATCGTGATTTTGGGTTATCTCGTAATGTTCTTAGAGAATGGGCCCATGAAGGGTTATTACCCGGTGTTGTCAAGTCAAGTTGGTAGCCAATCAGAAATATCAGCGCATAGTAAAAATTGGCGAATAGTTTTTGAGACGGAGCGTAAATCTTTGTCTCAAAAACAACTTCTGTGCGATAGCGCCGGAACGGAGTGAGGAACTTCTGACTTCGTTAAGCCCTCTTTAGCTTTGTCCACAACAACGATCAATCCCTAAACTATCAAGAATCAGATCACTAACAGCATTCGCTACAGCAAACTCACTAAAAAAGCTTTCCCGAAAATCAAAGGCCTGCATTTCTGTGACAATGGCAATCACCAAACTCCCCAGATCATTTTCCCCTTCAAGTCGTTGACGCACAAAAATTTGGGCGGCCCGTTGGGCAATCGTTTCATTAACTTGTTCAGGGATAAACTCTTGATTAAGCCAGTTTTGCAAAGCAACTTGTAGCCACTCCCCTTCTTGTTGGGGATTACGAATAGGAGGTAAAGTAATAGAAGGAATGGGTTGAGCCGTCATAACAATGGATTAACTGCGGGAAATAAACGATGAAAATTATCGAAAATATAGACCCCATTATACAGGGATATGCTCAAGGTTACTTTTTAATGGGCGATCACAATAATGTATTGGGATGGTATTCTAGTCGTAAACGTGCGTTAATCCCCCTAGATGAGCGTTTTCGTTATCCAAAATCCTTAAAACGAGTTTTGAATCAAAATATCTTTTCTGTGGCTATTGATCGCAATTTTTTAGGGGTTTGTTACGGTTGTGCTGATCGCGAAACTACTTGGATTGCGCCTGAATTAATTGACATCTATTATCAGCTACATTTGGCAGGATACGCCCATAGTTTTGAAACTTGGCGAGGGGATGAGTTAGCTGGAGGGATTTTAGGGATTACCCTGGGCGGCGCTTTTATTGGGGAATCCATGTTTTTTCGTATCCCTAACGGCTCAAAAGTGGCTATGGTTAAATTAGTGGAACATTTGAGATCACGAGGGTTTATCCTCTTTGATGCTCAAATGCAAAACGACCATTTAGCAAGATTTGGCTCTTATTTGGTCAGTGATCAAGAATATCAACAATTGTTAGAAGCAGCCTTAAGTCATCCCTGTGTTTTTGTTTGAATGAGTTAGGAAATCCCTAATTTTTCTAATACGGATTTCGTCGACACAACATGACGACTTAATCCTAATTTTTCGGGTTCAATCCCTAGAGATAAAGCGACTAATTGAGGTAAATGTAACACCGGTAAACCGAGTTTTGCGCTGATCGCTTTTTCCACTTCTGGTTGTCTGGAATCGAGGTTTAAATGACAGAGAGGACAAGGAGTGACTAAACAATCGGCTCCTGCTTCTATGGCTTCTTTAAGATGATTTCCTGCCATTTTAAACGATTGTTCTGTGGCATAACTTGACAATGGCCAGCCACAACATTGTGTCCTTCCTTGATAGTAAATCGGGGTAGCTCCCACCGTACGAAAAACGTTTTCTAAGGATTCGGGTTGAAATCGATTGTCATAGGGAAGGTTATCCTGAGTTCTTAATAAATAACAACCATAAAACGCTGCACATTTTAAACCAGAGAGTTTACGTTTTACTTTCTTGGCTAAGCTATCTAACCCATAATCAGCCACTAACGCCCATAATAAATGTTTAACCTCTGTACTCCCTTGATAGGGGGAACAATGTTCTTGTTGCAGAAATCCGTTGACCCTCTCAAAATACGCAGAATCGTTACTTTTAGCCTCTTTTAACCGTTCATCGACGTGACCAATCACCCCTTGACAGGTACTACAATGGGTTAATAAAGGCAGATTAAGGGATTCTGCTAAAGCAATATTACGAGCGTTAACCGTATCTTCTAATAACTGAGAGTCTTCTTTATAGGTTCCTGAACCACAACAGGCTGCTTTTTTCAGTTCAATTAATTCTATGCCCAAAGCTTCCGTTAAGGCTGCGGTAGATAAATATAGTTCACGGCAAGCTCCTTGAGCGACACAACCTGGGTAATAAGCGTATTTTAGCATTGAATTTCATGGATGGAATTGAATTTTGCTCAAAAAGGAATATCAACCATTCATAGTTTTGATTTGTGTAGAGACGTTTCATGAAACCTCTCTACAACTTCTGATTTTATTCAACCAAACCCTTTGCCCTTAGTTGTAGCAGGAAGGGATAAGCAATGTTCGATTTGTTGATATAACTTATCTTTATCGAGATTTTGTCCTATCAAAACCAATTGATTTTTAGGCGTTCCTTTCCATTCATCATCTTCTAGGGTAAACCGTTTACCACTGAGGTGAAAAATGTGACGTTTCTCACTTTCATTAAACCATAAAATTCCTTTGGCTCGGAAGACATTAGAGGGTAATTGATTATCTAGAAAATATTGAAACTTACGAATAGCAAAGGGTTGATCCCTTTCAAAAGAAATGGAAGTAAATCCATCATTTTCTAGGTGGTGAGAATGGTGTTCATGGTGGTGATGATCGTGATCGTGATCATGGTGATGATCATGATGGTGATCATGATGATGATCATGGTGATGATCGTGATCAAAATATTGATCTGACTCAAACAATCCTACACTGAGGATTAAAGGTAAGGGGACTTGGGATTTTTGAGTCCGTAAAATCCTCGCTGACTCTTTAATATCTCTAAGGCGAATTTCTAAAGCATCCACATCCCCTTCATCCACTAAATCAGTCTTATTGAGAACAATAATATCCCCGTAAGCAATCTGACTATGCGCCGCTTCTGAATTAAACAAATCTAAGCTAAAATTAGCACAATCTACCATAGTCACGATAGAATCGAGACGGGTCATGTCTCTTAATTCTGTTCCTAAAAAAGTCAAAGCTACTGGCAAAGGATCAGCTAATCCTGTGGTTTCGACAATTAAATAATCGACCTTTTCTGGCCGTTCTAAAACTTTGTAAACAGCTTGAACTAAATCCTCATTAATGGTACAACAAACACAACCATTATTGAGTTCCACCATATTATCATCGGTGGTAACAATTAATTCATTATCGATGCCAATTTCTCCAAATTCGTTGACTAAAACTGCGGTTTTGATACCTTCTTGATTGGTGAGAATATGATTAAGAAGGGTAGTTTTTCCACTACCGAGAAATCCTGTAATAATGGTGACGGGTAAACCATGTTTAGGCGCGTCCATTGTGTCAGAATTTCCTAACTTTTTATCCACTGTCTGCATAATCTTCCCATTAGTACAATTTCAAAAGACTGAGGTAACGTTATCATCTTATGACTTAATGATAACGAACAATAATCAACAACAATCCTTTATCTCACCCTTTTATTATAGAGCAACCTTAAATCATTATTCCAGCAAAAAAATGGCCGGGAGATTCCGGCAGCATTAAGTATGGGAAGGAAAGAGGATAATCTGTGATGATTAACTCTTTTGGTCTGGATTAGAATCAGGAGATTGGGGGTGAATTTGCTCTGCTTCAGGACAATCATCAGATACGAAAATTTCTGAGTTGTATCTGGGAACAGACGCTAATTTTTGTCTAATTGCACCAATACCTTCAAGTCTAACCATTTCTTCCCAAGAACTGATTTCGTCATCCTCTTCGGTTTCATAGCGAATGGTCACTAAGTCTCCTTCCAAGGAAACAATGGTCGCACCTTCGATCCAACATTGCTGCTCCCGCAAGAACAGACAAACTTCTCGGCCCTCTGTACAAAGTTGATAAATCTTGCGGTGTAGCATAGATATCTCCTTAACAGATAATAATCTTTGATGACTTTACCTTAACATTAAAAATCATCTCTAGGCTACGTCATTAAGACTGTTTTTTTTGACGCTCCCAGGAGTAGAACTGCGGGATGCTCTGTTTGCAGTATTCTGTGAACTACCCAACACCGAATCAAAGATTACGGTGTGGACTTCCTACCCAACAGATAGCGGTGTAGTGGATTTCTTGCGTCCTCCTCTACCACGTCTTACATCTGGGCAATAGGCTTTATCCCGTGTCCCACAGGTCTGTCTTGAGTGCGTCTTACATTCGGATTGCGAATCCGAATT
>JASJDD010000090.1 GCA_030065735.1 Crocosphaera sp. | reverse complement strand
TTATTGTCTTTGATAATCTTTCCTATGGCCATCCTGAGATTATTAAAGATGTTTTAAAGGTTGAGTTAATTGTAGGAGATACTAACGATCGCCCTCTGTTAGATCAGCTATTTTCTAGTAGAAATATTGCTGCTGTTATGCACTTTGCTGCTTTTATTGCTGTCGGAGAATCGGTTAGAGATCCTGCTATTTACTATCAAAACAATGTGGTAGGAACGTTAACTTTATTAGAGGCAATGATCGCTGCTAATATTAAGAATTTTGTCTTTTCTTCTACCTGTGCTATTTATGGTACACCCCAAGAAATTCCCATGACAGAAAACCATCCCAATAACCCATTAAGTCCCTATGCTTGTAGTAAGTATATGGTAGAAAAAATCCTCAAAGATTTTGATCAAGCTTATGGATTAAAATCTGTTGTTTTCCGCTATTTTAATGCGTCAGGGGCTGATCCATCTGGTAATTTAGGAGAAGATCACACCCCAGAAACTCATTTAATTCCGTTGGCTTTATTGACTGCGTTAAAAAAACGAGATCATCTCTTTATTTTTGGAACTGATTATGATACACCTGATGGTACTGCTATCAGAGATTATATTCATGTCAATGATTTAGCCTCAGCCCACATTTTAGGGTTAGAATATCTTTTAAATGGAGGTGAAAGTGAAATGTTTAATTTAGGTAATGGGAATGGCTTTTCTGTCAGAGAAGTGATTAATATGGCCAAGAAGGTGACGGGAATTGATTTCCTGGTTAAAGAAAGCGATCGCCGTCCTGGAGATGTTCCTATGTTAGTGGGAAGTAGCGAAAAAGCGCAATCACTTTTAAGTTGGAAACCTCAATATTGTGACCTTGAAACTATTGTTAATCATGCTTGGCAATGGCATCAAAAACGTCACGGTAATTCCTAAATCTTTCATGTAAATTCCTAATAACTGAGACAATTTATCAAAAAATGATTCAAAATAACCAAAAAATAGAAACGATTTTAGAACGCATGGGAGAAACGGTTATTGCTACTACTGAAACAGTAGAAAGTTTAGCTGAAAAAATGGAAACTCTTGTTGAACAAGTTCAGGAACAAGAACAACAAATACAACAACAAGGTTATCAGATTTTTGCTTTAAGTGAGTCGATCCAAGCCCTAGTGGATGCTCACACAGAGTCTAGGGAACAATTAACACAATTAACTTATTTAATTCATACTCTAGTGAATAGTTTAAATAACCAAGAATAACAATATTATGATTGAAATTAATTAACTATTTTTATGCTGAGGAACATGAAATGATGAAAATTTATTCAAAAAAGTATCTATCTTCAACTCTCTCTTTATTAACAATTTTGTTCAACTTTTTCCTGATCAGTTGTGCTGAAACTAAAATATCTCAGTGTCAAAAAATTATAATTTTGATGAATGAAATGGATAAACAAAGTGACAGTTATCATCAAACAACTGATATCAAAAATGTCTTACAAGTTGCAGATTTATTTGAAGAAACTTCCCAACAAATGAAACAATTAAAAATTGAAGATAAACAATTAATAGAATATCAAATGGGTTTTGCTGATATTTATCAAGGAAATGCTGATACGACCCGTCAATTTGTGTCCGCCTTAAATGATAAAGATATAGATACAGCTAAGTTGATGCAGCAACAAGTTCAAAAACTAGGTAAAAGGGAACAAGAGTTAGGCGCAAAAATGAAGGGTTATTGTCAAGATAATTAAATAAAAACACCCCCTAGAAGTATCTAGGGGAATAAGTGTTATGGATAATCTATCAATCTGATAACTCAGTTAATCGCTCATCTTGCCAATAACTATTAAAAATGTCATTATTTTTAGCAAGATAAAGTATGGTATTGGGGGCAATATCAATGGCCTCTAATAAGCAGTTAATCGCTTCATCACTGTTATTTAAAGCTGCATAACAGTGACCTTGATAATACCAAGCATATTCATCATTAGGTTCGGCTTCTAGGGCTTTTTGATAACAATTAATTCCCTCATCAAAACGGTTTAATTGTTGCAAAATTTGTCCCTGTTGATACCATCCCCAATAATCGTATGGTTTAACTGATAAAGCTTTTTCATAGTTAGTTAAAGCTGCTTCTAACTCCCCTTGATGACGTAAACAGTCTCCCCGACGATACCAGGACCAATAATCATTAGGTCTTATGGTTAACGCTTGATCATAAGCTGCGATCGCCTCGGAATATTTTTCCCATAGACGATAAGCTTCTGCGATGCGATATTGCGCCCAATAATCGTCTGAATAGATTAATAAAGCTTGTTTGAAGCAGTTAATGGCCTTTTCGTACTCTTTTAACTCTTCAAGATGGACACAGCCTTTATCATACCAAGACCAATAATTGTTTGGTTCGATTTTAACGGCGTTTTCATAGCTGACGACAGCTTCTTCGTAGCGTCCTAACTCTTCTAATGTCATACCCTTTTTATACCAAGCCCAATAGTCATTTGGATAATATTCTAAGGCTTTTTCGTAACACATTAACGCTTCTCGGCAAAGTTGATCCATACGGAGTCGATTTCCCTGTTGGTACCAACTGTGATAACTATCGGGACGACATTCTAAAGGGTAGTAAATGGTCGCTTTAATCTGTATCATGGCCATCTCCAGGGTTAAGGATACCACGTGAACTACCCCATCTAAATCTAATTTATCGCTTCGCTCCAAGTCAGAAGTTCCTCACTACTACCATGCGCTATGGCACAGAAGTTTTTTTTCTAATAATTTGATGGTTAAGACTTTCTACTTAAGTTTATATTATACCAAATCCGATTGTCAAAACCTCTTTATAGTTTTGCTCTTCTTCTTCCCACACCTCGCACCCCTCCCACACTCCCCACCCTTCTCAACTAGAAAGATAAGGGGGGTATCTAAACCGAATTTGGTATTAGGAGGGTGTGGGTAAGCTTTCCAGATAACGAAGAAACTCTAATAATTCCTCATCAGATAGCACTTGACGCGATCGCTTACCATAGGTTTTGATCAGATATTCTCGACCTTGTTCCGTTGTCCATTTTAATCGTTTTAATTCTGCGTTAGAACGAGCAATAATTTCTGAAAAATCAAGCACTTCTTCTTCTACCAGGGGAGATTTTTCTTCTATTTCTGGTTCTTGGGGAATTTCAGCCATAGGAATAGGGAGAGGTTTTTCCTCTATTGCTGGTTCTTGGGGAATTTCAGGAATAGGGAGAGGTTTTTCCTCTATTTCTGGTTCTACTGAGGATGATTTCTTAGAATTTGATGTGGGTTTAACTCGCTTTTTAGATGATTTAGTTGGGGTTTGGGTTGTCGGTTTAATTAATGGTTTGATTTCTGTTTCTATCTCTTTGGTTTCAGGTTGCTCAGAAACGGGTTCAACGGTTTTTTCTGGAGTAGGAGATGAGACTTCAACCGTTGGTTTTGGTTCACTTTTTTCTGGGAGAGATGGTGATGGTTGAGGAACCATTTTTTCTGAGAGTTCAATCGTTTTATGCTCTAATTTTAGACTATTTAATGCTCGTTCGATCGCTCTATCTTCTGCGATTTCAATTTTCTCATCGGCTGCTAATCCTGTTCCTAATATTACACTATTATTCTGTAGTAATACCCTAACAATATATTTACCATGATCAATGGTTACTAACTCACTTACTAAACTTCCTTCCGGATAATGTTTTCGGAATTGGTTTAACATAATCAATGCCTCTCTGTTGCTATTCTCATCAGACCCCGTCATTAACGACAGGATTTAAAATAAGTTATATTGTACTACAATAACAGGAATTATACAAAATATAGTAACCGAGGCCAGAGCCTCGGAAGAAACAAACCCTATTTTTGATTTCCTAGGGGTTAACCTTTAAGTATTGAGTAATTCCTTTAAGGTTTCTGTTGCTAAACGAGGCCCATAACAAGTAACAATGCGGGAAGAAGCCCGAGATGCTAAATCGCCTGCTTGAGCATAATTCATCCCATGAGTAAGCCCATATAAAAAAGCTCCAGCATACATATCTCCTGCTCCCACAGTATCAATCGCTTGTACTGGGTAAGGGGTAATTTCTATCAATTCTTGTCCATCAAAGACCACTGAACCCTGTGATCCTCTGGTAATAGCAAACCCTTGAGATAAGGTTTGAAAATAAGTGATCGCTTCAGAAAATTCTTCGGTACTAGCCATTTTTAACGCTTCCGATTCGTTAGCAAAAAGAAAATCAATTCGATCACCAATTATTTCTAATAATCCCTCTTTAAAAAAAGAAACCATATTAGGATCAGACAAAGAAAACGTTGTTTTGACTCCCGAATTTTCGGCGATTTCTCTGGCTTTAATTGCTGCTGTTTTAGCCGTAGGAGAAGTCACTAAATAACCCTCCATGTAAAGGTATTCTGAATCAGTGATCGCATCGGGTACTAATTCGGATTCTGATAAACTACCACTAATACCCAAAAAAGTATTCATGGTTCTATCAGCATCAGGAGTTACCATCACTAAACATTTTCCTGTGGTTCCTTCGACTTCTTTTTCATCGTGAACATTGGTATCCAAACCACAATTTTGTAAGTCTTCTAAGTAAAAAAATCCTGATTCATCTTTGGCTACTTTACAAGAATAAAAACCCTTAGCACCCAATTGACTCAAAGCAACCATTGTATTAGCAGCAGAACCCCCACCACTTTGCTTACAAAGGTTTCCATTAAACTTAGCAATGATTTCTCCTTGACGCAACTCATCTACTAAGGTCATGACCCCTTTATCAATACTTAATTCTTGTAGTAATTCAGGAGTGACTTGAAACTCCATGTCAACTAAGGCATTACCGATACCGTAAACGTGATACTTTTTACCCATGCTAATTCCCAAGTTATTCTGATGATCCTCAAGATAATATAACAATTTTTCAAGTTTAGACAATTGATCAGCGAAAGGAGTCAAGGAATATTCCTCGTTATCAAGGGTTAAATGTCGGCCAACCTAGACTTATGGTGTATATGGGGTTTATGATTAAAGGAAATGGTTGAACCAGAAGGAAAGGTCAATCGATTGATATTCCTTAGTCTCTTATTCAGTGCCGTCCTGAAACCCCTTTAATGGAAACTCAAGCAATTGTCGAGCTATTCCCTTTGTTTAGTGTAGCGAATCCGGAAACCTTAGAATGGATACTGTCTGTCGTTGATGAAGAAAATTATGGTCAGAATGAAGAAATCATAAAAGAAAATGACTGGGGAAAGGCAGTTTACTTCATTGTATCTGGTTGGGTTAAAGTCCGTTCTAACTATAACCATCAGGAAATGGCGTTAGAAATTCTCAGTAAAGGCGATTTTTTTGGAGAAATGGAGGTTTTAGACGAATCACTCAAATATTTAGATGTGATTACCCTTTCTGATGTTCAATTGCTAAGCATTTCAGCGCAACGTTTTTTACAAATGCTGTTTAAAGATTCTCAGGTCCATCATAAAATGTTGCAACTCAGTATCAGGCGATTTCGTCACCTCTATCGTCGTTTTCAGTTGCAGCAACAAACTCCAAAAATTAAGCTGATTAAAACTTTAATTAAGTTAGCAGAAACTTATGGTAAATTAATTGAGGAAGGAGCCGAAATTTTACAAATTCCTCACCAGGACTTGGCTGATGTTGCTGATATTTCTCTGGATGAATGTGAACAGATTATGACTCAATTACAACATCAAGGTTGCCTAGAAAGTGATCCCTCTTGTCAAATTTTGTTCTTAACGAATCTTAAACAGCTAAACCATTTTGCTAAACAAATTTAATAATGATCAAATCAACCATTACTGAGTCCAAAAAACTCAATCATCCCCTACCCGATTTAACTTATTTTGTTAAAATGACTCATCCCAGTTCTCATCTATTTGAGGTAGGGTTACAAATTGAACATTGGTCAGATTCGGTTCTCAATTTAAAAATGCCAGTGTGGACACCGGGTTCTTATTTAGTGAGAGAATATTCTAGACATATTCAAGATTTTAAAGCAGTATCTAAAGATAAACAAAAAAAGCTCCTCAGTCAAAAAGTTGGTAAAAACCATTGGGAAGTAGAAACCAAAGAAGTTGATAATATCTTGATTACTTATCGAGTTTTTGCTAACGAATTAACCGTCAGAACTAACCATTTAGATGATACTCATGGTTATTTTAATGGCGCTGCTTTATTTTATTTTCTTCCAGGTTTAGAATCAACTCCCATTACCGTTGAAATTATTCCCCCTAATTCTACCTGGAAAGTTAGCACACCTTTGCCAGCTATTCCTGGAAAAGTTAATCAATTTTATGCTAAAGATTTTGACACATTAGTGGATAGTCCTTTTGAAATTGGGAATCATGGGGTTTATTCCTTTGAAGTCTTAGGAAAACCTCATCAATATTCTATTTGGGGAACCGGCAATATTCAACCGAATAAACTCATAGAAGATACCAAAAAAATTATTGAAGCAGAAGCTAACTTATTTGGAGGATTACCCTATGATGATTATTTATTTATTCTCCATCTAACCCATAAGAGTTTTGGCGGTTTAGAACATAAAAATTCCTGTTCTTTGATCTATTCTCGTTTTTATTTTAGGGATACAGAAAAATATAATCGTTTTCTTCAATTAGTCGCCCATGAATTTTTCCATCTATGGAACGTAAAACGGATTAAACCAAAAGCCATAGAAAACTTTAATTACGAACAAGAAAATTATACCCCTTCTTTATGGTTTTCTGAAGGAACCACCAGTTATTATGATACGATAATTCCTTTGAGGGCTGGAATTTATAATCCGAAAAAGTTCTTAGAAATTTTAGGTAAGGAGATCACCCGTTTTTTAATGACTCCAGGTCGTAAAGTTCAACCGTTAAGTGAATCCAGTTTTGATGCTTGGATCAAACTATATCGACGGGATAATAATAGTGATAATTGTCAAATTTCCTATTATTTGAAAGGGGAATTAGTTTCCCTTCTCTTAGATTTACTGATTCGTGCTAAACATCAAAATAAACGGTCTTTAGATAACGTTATGGTTCAAATGTGGGAACAATACGGAAAATCAGAAATTGGCTTTACTCCCCATCAACTTCAGCAAGTGATTGAATCCGTAGCAGATATGGATTTACAAAGTTTTTTCAACTTATATGTTGATAGCACAGAAGAATTACCTTTTAATAAGTATTTAAACCCGTTTGGCTTACAGCTTAAACCGATTATGGAAGATGAAAATATGCCCTATTTAGGCATCAAAGTTCAATCAGAAAATAATAAAGAAATCATTAAATTTGTTGAGAAAGGCTCACCGGCTTCTTTAGAGGGAATTGACCCAGAGGACGAATTATTAGCTATTAATGGAATACGGGTGACGGCTGATCAATTAAATGAGCGTCTTAAAGACCATCAAGCAGATGAAATCATTTCAGTGAGTGTCTTTCACCAAGATGAATTGAGAACCTTCTCTGTTACCTTAGGCCAACCGCAACCCAGTGGATATGAGATAGTCCAAATTGAAAATCCTTCATCTGTTCAACAGGAAAATTTAAGGGGGTGGTTAGGAAAAATTTAAGGGAAATATTGAACAACTTTAAGGTTATAATAAAAGTCTTGGAATGAGTCAATTTTCTTGATTACGACTCGCAATATTAATGCGATCGCTTAATTCTGATAGTTGTTGAGAAAGTTCCCAATCTTTTTTTTGTAACTTAGAGATTTTGTCACAACTATATAAAACCGTTGTGTGATCTTTTCCACCAAATTCTTCCCCAATTCTTGGCAAACTCAAATCGGTATGTTGGCGCATTAAATACATTCCAATTTGTCGGGCTAAACTAATTTCCCGACGGCGTGAACTACTTTTTAAGTCCTCGACAGATACGTGAAAATTTTCGGCAACAATGGTGATAATGATCTCAGGAGAAGCCGTAATTTGTTCGATAGGAGGATTTAAAACAGGGGCAATGTTTTCTACATTCATTGACAGTCCAGAAATAGAAATATAAGTCACTGCTCGAATTAATGCCCCTTCTAATTCTCGAATATTAGATGTATAATTAGTGGCGATATATTCAATAACATCACGGGGTAATCTAATGTGTTGATACTCTGCTTTTTTTTGGAGAATAGCCATCCTCGTTTCTAGATCTGGCACTTGAATATCGGCAATTAATCCCATAGAAAAACGAGACACTAATCTATCTTGTAAACTGGGAATTCTTTTGGGAGGACGATCAGAAGCAATCACCACTTGTTTTCCTGCTTCATGTAAAGTGTTAAACGTATGAAAAAATTCTTCTTGCGTGTATTCTTTATCTTCAATAAATTGAATATCATCCACTAATAAAATATCAGCCGTACGATAATGTTCTCGAAAAATTTCCATACTATCTTGACGAATAGAGGCAATTAAATCATTGGTAAATTGTTCAGTAGAAACGTAAAAGACATTAGCATTCGGGTATAATTCTAAACGATAATGGGCGATGGCTTGCATTAAATGGGTTTTTCCTAATCCAACTCCACCACATAAAAATAGGGGATTAAACTCTCTTCCTGGTGATTCGGCGACGGCCAAAGAGGCAGCATGAGCCATTCTATTCGTTGGCCCTACGACAAAGCGAGAAAAATTGTAATGAGGATTTAATTGACTCAGTTTTGGTGAGTCTTGAAGCAGCTGACTGGAAACTTTTTTAGAAGTATAATTATAATTACTTTTATCAACAATTTTGAGATTTTGTTCTTGAGCAGTTGTTAATTTTACTTCCACCGAATAACCAACAATTGTTTCAACTTCTTCCAAAATTATAGGATAATAAGTTTTTTGTAAATGATTAAGAATAAAAGTATTTTCTACTTGAATAACTAAACAATTATCTTGCCAATTTTGTGGAATTGCTGAAGCAAACCAAGTTTCAAAAGCAGTAGGATTTAATCGTAATTTAAGACGATTAAGCACTTGATTCCAAATATATTGAGGTGAGATAGTCATTCTTAAAATTAAACCTTGGCAATAGAATGAAATTTTGACATAAAATCTAATTGAGAAGTAAGATTCCTCTTTCAGATGTCAGCAGTTTGTCAAACCAATTAAGGATTAAATCTATCCCAACAACAAAAAACAGATTAACAAACAATAAAAATAAGGGTTAGGGATTAGGGATAGTGAAAGATAAAATCATATCAGTTTCACGAAAGCTACCCAATCATACAAGAAAAAAGTCATAATAGATATAGAACTTTTAAGATAGATAGAAGTCTATGATAAACCTTAATTTAGAAATTGCTCAAGTTGGTAATCCTATTTTAAGACAACAAGCTCAATTGGTGAGGGATATTACCGACGAAAAATTACAGGAACTCATTGATACCTTATTAACGACAGCTATGGATGCAAAAGGTGTGGGGATTGCTGCACCTCAAGTGTCTCAATCTTACCGTTTATTTGTCATTTGTTCCCATCCCAACCCCCGTTATCCTGATGCACCTTTGATAGACCCTACCGTAATGATTAACCCCCAGATAATCTCCCATAGCGATGAAATAGTCAAAGGTTGGGAAGGATGTTTGAGTGTTCCAGGAGTAAGGGGTTTAGTACCCAGATATCAAACAATTACAGTTGAATATTTAGATCGTTATGGTAAGTTACATCAGCAAGAATTAAGGGATTTTGTGGCGAGAATCTTTCAACATGAGTTAGATCATCTTGACGGTATTTTGTTTATTGATAGAGTAGAAAAATCTGAAGATTTAGTGAATAGCGAATCATCAAAAGAGTCTCAAAAAATGTCTTAATTTTTCTTAAACAATAATCAGTAATCACACTAATGGCAGTTATCGCTATTTGCTTTACACTTTTAAGTAAAGTATTTTACAATAAGGTTTTCTATGTTGCGTCGTTTTATTTGGTTGATGCCATTGGCGATTGGATTATTTCCTGCGTCCGTTAAAGCCCTTCCTACCTCACCTCAAATTAATCAATTAGCCCAAAAAATTTGTCAACTTCCCAGTCAATCACCTGAAGCGTTTCAAGAATCTATGCTGAAAGAAATGGTAGCCGAAATGGGAGGATGGATGAATCAAGGAAACTTAAGTCTTGAAGAAATGCAAGATCAAGATACTCTGTTTCAAATCGGTAATGAAGTTGGATTAAAAATGGCTGAAATTTGTCCGAGTCGGATGAAGGAAATCGGTAATCAATTTAGTAATGGAAGCTTATCAAACATGGATTATTAATCTTAATTGATGCTTATTCTTAATTAATCAGGCAACCAATTCAACTTTATTTGTTCAACGGAATAGGGACATTTTTCAGGAAAATGCCATTCTGACAACCCTGTTTCGTTGGCTGGGTCTGCTTTAGCGCGACGATTGAGTATTAATCTTGTACAATAGATGAAGTCTTCAACTGCTCTAATTATGACTTCATCTCGTTATAAAGTTTGTATCACCCTTGGAACCCGTCCCGAAGCCATAAAACTCGCTCCTGTGATTCAAAAATTTCGTAATTCAGAGGCATTTGCAACCCATGTTATCCTAACCGGACAACATCAGGAAATGGTAGAACAGGTGATGCAACTGTTTGAGATAACAGCAGATAAAGACTTAAATATCATGCAGCCTAAACAAACCCTAACGGACATCACTTACCGAAGTTTGCAAGGGTTAGAAGGCATTTTCAAAAGAATTAAACCTGATTGTGTTATCGTCCAAGGAGACACAACCACAGCGTTTGCTGCTACCTTAGCTGCATTTTATCAACAGATTCCTATCGGTCATGTAGAAGCCGGTTTGCGAACCGATAATATTTATAACCCCTACCCCGAAGAAGCTAACCGTCGCCTTATTTCTCAACTAGCCCAGTTACATTTTGCCCCAACTCCCTTAGCGGTTGAAAACTTAAACCGTTCCAGTGTTACAGGAGAAGTTCATTTAACGGGAAATACCGTCATCGATGCTTTACTAACCGTTGCTGGCAAACAACCTAACTGTGAGGTTGAAGGGTTGGATTGGAATCAATATCGGGTGCTATTGGCTACCGTTCATCGACGAGAGAACTGGGGAGAACCCCTACAAGACATTTTAAAGGGGTTTCACCTCATTTTAGACAAATTTCTTGATACAGCCCTCTTACTGCCCATGCACCGCAACCCAAGGGTCAGGGAACCCATACTCGCAGCATTAGGCAACCATCCTAGAGTCTTTTTAACGGAACCCTTGGACTATGGGGAGTTAGTGGGGGCAATTCAACGCTGTTATCTATTATTAACTGATTCTGGCGGTTTACAAGAAGAAGCACCCAGTTTAGGTAAACCTGTGTTAGTGTTGCGAGAGACGACAGAACGCCCCGAAGCAGTGGACGCAGGGACGGCTAAGTTAGTGGGGACAGATTATCAAAATATTGTTAGCAATAGTAGTGAATTATTAAGCAATCAAGTAGCTTATGAACAGATGGCTAATGCGGTTAATCCTTTTGGGGATGGGAAGGCAAGCGATCGCATTTTAGAGATTGTTGAACGTTTTTTAGGAGAAAAGCATTGACAATTTTTACTAATATTGGCGAACTAATCACAATAGATTCTAATAATAATCGTCCCGTTATTACAGGAACGAGAACATCAGTGAAAAGAATTACTGGTTTATATAATTAAGTTTAATTTATTTATTAGAATGTATTATATTTGTATTCAAAATACTGATTTTTATAGCAAAACAGTAACATTGTATACCAAAAAAACCTGATTTCAGTCCAAAAATATGAAAATAATTCTCAATAAAAAACGCAAGAATGGGGGTTGACAAAACATACTACTTTTTTATATCATTATGGAGAAAGTAACGGTAGGATGAGGTTAATTATAAGTTAAAATACTTAGTGATTTAGGTAAGCTTAAGAACGATCTACTGTTAACTATGAATAGTAAAATTGTTGCTAGATTAAACAATAAAGTCCCTGTAACTAGAAAATAGGGGTTTTTGTTAACTATTCTCTCTATATTAGAAATTATCTTATGAACAAACCTGTTACAGTAAGTTACTCGTTGTATGAAACTGACTATTGTTTATGGCTAGAAAAACAAGCAAGCGCTATTAAAAATCGTGATGTTGAGTGTTTGGACTGGGACAATTTATTAGAGGAAATTGAGTATTTGGGTAGAGAAGAAATTAATGCAGTTAATAGTCTTCTTAAACAAATTATTATCCATCGTTTAAAACTTGATTATACTTCTAACATTTATTCTAGACACCATTGGAAGTGTGAAATTAATGCTTTTATTGATGATATAGAAGATAAATTGACTAATTCTATCCGTAATAAAATTGATCTAAAAAAGCCTTACACTAGAGCTAGACGAACAGTTTTAGAACAATATAATATTAATTTACCACAACAGTGTCCTTATTCCCTGGATGAATTAATTACTTATCTAGAAGTGAATGATTAACTTTCATTGTCTGTCAATCTTGTCATCAAATCTTCAAACGTATAAGGACATTGATCAGGAAGATTTAACTTATGTTCGCTTCAGGTCTTTTACAAGCTGAAACGGCAAAACTTACATACCATTTCCCTGCTTCTCTTGAAATAGTAAAAGTCTGAGAAACACAGTTATAAGGGATACCTTCTTTTAATCTAAAAGTTCCCAATGTAGGAATTTTTATCTTTTTTCCCTCCTTAACTAATACCTTACCATTAGAACTATCTACTGTAAAACTACAGTTATGTTTCTTCTTTTTAAAACGAGGTAAATTTGCTTTTATTTTGGGATCTCGACCGCGTGAAAATGCTTTTTTCAAGTCTCTAAAAGCATTCTGATAGATGCGAGATGAATATTTATTTGTCCATAAATATCCTGTCTGCTTTTTAGTAATGTTTGTAAAGACTTTCTTGATAGCATCTAACCGTTTTGAGTCACTGCCAGAAATTTCGGGAATATCCCAGGTGGATTTGAGTAAAGATAATCCATGATTGTACACAAAGCGAGAAAAGCCAGCACAGCCAGCAAAAA
>JASJDD010000089.1 GCA_030065735.1 Crocosphaera sp. | reverse complement strand
CCTCAGTCAGAATTGTCTATCAATTAACAATGAATAAAGAAGAACTCGTCAATATGATTGCCGCTAAGACTCGTCTTACCAAAAAAGAAACGAGTCACATCCTTGATGCACTCACAGACACAATTATGGAAACCGTTGCCTCTGGGGAAAAAGTGGTTTTAGTTGGTTTTGGAACTTTTGGTGCGATTTGTTGATGTAGAAAGTGACCTGAAATCCAAGGAGCAAAAGGATTTGAGGATAGCGTGTACATCGTTAGGGAGTGAGTTAAAAATTCATAACCTAATAACTGTTGTTTAGTCCACTTTCAGGTTGTGGCACTCGGAATCAAGGGATAGCTCAACAGCTTACCCAAGAGTGACGACATTTCCCCCAGTTTATGAATTAGTAACTCATGGATTGAAGCGGGGAGAAACGGGGATAATCTCTGAACCAAACAGAGAGACACCTCTAGTCAACTGGTCATGGTTAGCGCACAGCGAACTGTCTTAACCTTCGTCACCAAACAGTAGCAAACGTTGGTTAATATGCTGCGTTCAAAATGAACATAACGAAAGATAGGAGCATCGAAAGGCTACCTATACAGATTCCCGAAAGTAGTTCGGAGGATAGACAGGGTAAGAGAAATCAAACCCTTAATGAACCTAAAACCAGACAACCCTAAACAATGGAACAAATTAACCCCATGATTTCTCTCACCAATCAGGTCGAAACGGTGAGCAGTGACAAACTTAAACGCATGAATCATGGCGGTGGGAATCGGTAAGAAGCAAATGCTCAACTGTAATGGTTGTAGATAAGCTGACATACCAGATGGTCAATCAGAAGAAATGGTCTTTAGTCGTAATGAATACAGCCAAAGCTAGTTTAAACACTCAGAAGGCATGGAACACGATAAACTGGGCTAAAGTCCAGAGAAAAGTGTTTAAGTTACAAAAGAGAATATTTCAAGCAGTCCAATCTGGACAAAAGGCAAAAGCACGAAAACTTCAGCAATTACTGTTAAAGTCCCACTATGCAAAGCTCTTAGCGGTACGCCAAGTAACCCAAGATAACCAGGGTAAAAATGTTTCAGTGGATAGTCAAGTGGTTATTCTTAACTACCAACCCATAGCATTGGCTAACTCCCTAAATATCAAAGGATACAAAGCAAAATCACTCAAAAAAGTAAGAAGATTCAACCCAGAAAAATACCTTTTATCTTGTTTGACTCAGGAAAAAACGAAAAGGTATCGAGGACTTCTTACCCTAAGAGATAGAGCCATGCAAATCTTGGTTAAATTAGCCCTAGAACCCTATTGGGAAGCTCAATTTGCTAGAGAATCCTACGGTTTTAGACCTGGTAAGTCAATCCACGATGCCATTGACACCATATTCCAAGGAATCACTCGAATTCCAAAATACGTTTTGAATGGCAAAATTGCTAACTGTTTTGACAAGATTAACCATGATTACCTATTATCCAAACTAGATTGTCCCAAAACCCTCAAAACAACCATTAAACATTGGTTAAGAGCAGGACTGATGGACAACGGCGTATCTCAAGAAACTCAAATCCTATCCCCTCTGTTGGTCAATATTGCATTAGAGGGAATGATAAAAGATGTGACCCATTCATTCCCTAATGATGTCACTCTAGAGGGAACCAAGGAAGAAAGTTTCCAACCCATTATCATCAGATATGTGGATGATTTCGTCGTGTTGCATCAACACAAACCAGTCATCCGACAATGCCAACAATTGATGTCTCAATGGCTTCAAAAGATAGGTCTTCAACTGCAACCAGAGACAACAAGAATCTGTCATACTTTATATGACCTTGAAATCGACGGCAAACAAGAAAGACCTGGATTTGACTTCCTCGGGTTTAACATCAAACAGTATCCTACGGGAAAACACCACGGCCAAAAAAATGGCTTTGGTGAATGTTTAAAGTATAGAACCCTCATTAAACCGAGTCAGCAATCAATTCAAGCTCACTATCAAGCCATAGTTAAAGTAGTCAATCACTACAAACACGCTCCCCAACAAGAATTAATCAACAAGTTGAACCCAATTATTAAACGATGGAGCGATTACTATGGCACAGTATCTAGTTCCCAGATTTTCTCAAAACTAGATAAGATGATAGTAAGCAAACTAAGGGCATGGATAAAAACCAGAACCGGGGCAACTGGAAAGAAACAAATGTCACTTTACTTCCGAGATGGCATTAATGGTCAATGGACTTTCCAAACCAAACAGGGACATTACCTCGTTACTCATCGTAAAGTGGGGCTGAAAAGACATCGTTATCATGCCTAAGTCTAACAGACTGTACCCATGACAAGGGACTGATTACCGAGAGCCGTGTGCAATGAAAGTTGCACGCACGGTTCGGAAAGGGAGTGATGATAGGTGACTATCATTTCGACCCAAACAACCTAGAGAGAGAAAAGAACGTAAAGGGATGAATCCCCAAACCGGACAACCCATTACTATTGCTGCAACCACCGTTCCCGCATTCTCCGCCGGAAAAGGCTTCAAAGAAATGGTTGTAGAATCTTTAAACCAACTTTGATAAACAAGGCTGTGAAAGCTGTTGTCAACTTAATGTTATTAGAATTCCCCAACCCTTTTAAATTGGGGAATTTTTTTCTTTTCGAGACTGTTTTGTTTAGGAACAATCTCTTAGACAAAACTAAAATCTGTACCGTCTCCTCCGTCGATATAACTTAAATTATCCCATCCGCTGACTCCTGACTCCTGTGCGATAGCGCCGGAACGTAGTGAGGAACTCCTGACTCCTATCAAACCAAAGATAGAAACAGGAAAAAACGTTATGATAAATAAGGTTAAGGAGTGTTAAGTTTTGGGAATATGGCCGAGTCAAACAGCATACGTATTCGGGGTGCGAGACAACATAATCTGAAAAATATTGATCTCGAACTACCGCGCGATCGCCTGATTGTGTTTACAGGGGTGTCTGGTTCGGGAAAATCATCTTTAGCGTTTGATACCATCTTTGCTGAGGGACAACGACGTTATGTAGAGTCCCTGAGTGCATACGCAAGACAGTTTTTAGGACAGTTAGACAAACCAGATGTAGATGCGATCGAAGGGTTGAGTCCCGCTATTTCTATCGACCAAAAATCAACCTCCCATAACCCTCGTTCAACGGTGGGAACGGTAACGGAAATATACGACTATTTACGCTTATTATTTGGTCGTGCCGGTGAACCCCATTGTCCTCACTGCGATCGCTTAATTGCACCCCAAACCATCGATCAAATGTGCGATCGGGTCATGGAACTTTCAGATCGAACAAAATTCCAAATATTAGCCCCGGTAGTGCGAGGAAAAAAAGGAACCCATAAACAACTCTTATCTAGTTTAGCATCCCAAGGATTTGTACGAGTACGAGTAGACGGAGACGTGAGAGAACTTTCCGATAACATTGAGTTAAAAAAGACTCATTATCATGACATCGAAATAGTTGTTGATCGCCTCATCAAAAAAGAAGGTATTGAAGAAAGATTAGCAGATTCTCTTAGCACTTGTTTAACCCATGCTGACGGGTTAGCGATGATAGATATTGTCGGAGAAGAAGAGAACAATGGTCACTCAGAAATCATGTTTTCTGAGAACTTTGCTTGTCCCGAACATGGAGCAGTCATAGAAGAATTATCTCCCCGTTTATTCTCTTTTAATTCTCCTTATGGTGCTTGTCCTCATTGTCACGGATTAGGTAGTTTACGACAATTTTCTCCTGAGTTAGTCATACCTGATCCCCAGGCTCCCTTATATTCAGCCATTGCTCCCTGGTCAGAAAAAGATAATTCTTATTATTTATCATTACTCTATAGTTTAGGACAAACTCACGGCTTTGAAATCCAAACCCCTTGGAATCAATTAACCCAAGAACAACAAGATTTATTACTCTATGGAAGCGATGAACCCATCTGGTTTGAGCAAGATTCTCGTTTTGATAGTGATCAAGGATACTATAAACATTTTAAAGGAATTTTAGCTATTTTAGAGCGCAATTATCAAGACACTAGCTCAGAGATCATGAAACAGAAGATGGAGAAATATATTGTTGATCAAACTTGTGAAGTGTGTCAAGGAAAACGGCTTAAACCAGAAGCATTATCTGTCCGTTTAGGAGGATGTAGTATTGATGAGTTAACCAGTGTTTCGATTGATAAATGTTTGCATAAAGTTGATAATTTAGAATTAACACCCAGACAAAAGTTAATTGGAGAATTAGCCTTAAAAGAAGTTAGAAACCGCTTACAATTTCTGCTTGATGTGGGATTAGATTATTTAACCTTAAACCGAGGAACAGCAACTTTATCAGGGGGAGAAGCCCAAAGAATTCGTCTAGCCACCCAGATTGGATCAGGGTTAACAGGGGTTTTATATGTATTAGATGAACCCAGCATCGGCTTACATCAACGGGATAATGGACGGTTATTAAATACCTTAAAAAAACTCAGAGATTTAGGCAACACTTTAATTGTAGTTGAACACGACGAAGAAACCATCAGAACTGCCGATCACCTTGTTGATATCGGTCCATTAGCAGGAATTCATGGGGGACAGATTATTGCTCAAGGTGATTTAAAAGCTCTATTAAAAGCTAAAAAATCTCTAACTGCTGACTATTTATCGGGCAAAAAAGTAATTAAAACACCAGAAAAACGTCGTCCAGGAAATGGTAATAAACTCTGTTTAAAAAAATGCTGTGCTAATAATTTAAAAAATATTAATGTAGAAATACCGTTAGGAAAGTTAGTGGCTATTACTGGGGTTTCAGGGTCAGGAAAATCTACATTAGTTAATAAATTATTATATCCTTCCCTACAACATCATCTAACCAAAAAAGTTCCCTTACCCAAGTCTCTAGATGAAGTTACGGGACTCAATGCTATTGATAAAGTTATTGTCATTGATCAGTCTCCCATAGGAAGAACTCCTCGATCTAACCCTGCAACGTATACAGGCATTTTTGATAGTATTCGAGAGTTATTTTCTCAGACAGTAGAGGCCAAAGCAAGGGGTTATAAACCAGGTCGTTTTTCCTTTAATGTGAAAGGAGGAAGATGTGAAAATTGTGGGGGACAAGGGGTTAATGTCATTGAGATGAATTTTTTACCAGATGTATATGTTCAATGTGAAGTTTGTAAAGGGGCAAGATACAACAGAGAAACCCTACAAGTAAAATATAAAGGTTATTCGATTGCTGATGTTTTGGACATGACAGTAGAAGAAGCTTTAAGGGTATTTGAAAATATACCAAGGGCTGTCAATCGATTACAAACCTTAGTAGATGTTGGCTTAGGTTATGTTAGATTAGGACAGTCTGCCCCTACTTTATCAGGAGGAGAAGCCCAACGGGTTAAACTAGCCTCAGAATTGTCTCGTCGAGCAACAGGAAAAACCCTATATTTAATCGATGAACCCACCACAGGATTGTCTTTTTATGACGTTCATCACTTATTAAATGTTTTGCAAAGATTAGTAGATAAAGGTAATTCTATTTTAGTCATTGAACATAACTTAGATGTGATTCGTTGTTCTGATTGGATTATTGATCTCGGACCAGAAGGGGGAGATCAAGGGGGTAATATTGTTACTTTTGGAACCCCGGAAGAGGTAGCCAAACATCCAAGCTCTTACACAGGAAAATATTTAAAAGAAGTCCTGAAACAATATCCAGTTCAAATCCTCTAGCTTTCCGAGCATTTAAGACCATAAGCTCAGGCATTATGGTCTTAGAGAGTCAACATCAAGTTGTTATTTACCGTTTCACTTTAGGACGAGGAGCGGCCTTGGGTCCTTTAGGACTGCTAATTTCTGATTTTAGGCCCATCCAGCCAATAACAGTGTAAACAATAGCTAACATCAAGCTACTTAAACCAATACGAAGACTTTGCTTTAAAGCTTGGATTGTGGCTTGACTCTCAGCTTGTTTACGGCGTTCAAGGAGTTGGGTTTCTAATTGATTTTTCAACTCGTCGGTTCTTTTCTGGTATTCTTCAGGATTTTTCGCTAAATCTCGTAATCCTTGTAATTGTTGACGTTGCTGACGTAACGTTTCTAACTGTTGGGCATTCAACTGTCGTCCCTGAACTTGGCCTGTTTCGATCGCTTGGTTGAGTCGTTGAATCTGCTCATTGAGTCGGCCGGGATTTTTGGACAAAGTATCCACTTGGGTTAGGAACTGTTGAATCTGCTCAGCCCCTTGTCCGGCACCTTGTTGAATCCGTTCTAAGGCATCAGTTTTAACATCATTGATGTTGATGAGGTGGAAAGGAACCGCCAACAAAAACAGTAATCCTAAAAAAGCCGATAAGATATAAACCGGAAATTTAAGATTCAATCCCGATTTTTTTAAGGGGTTAGCATTGGCTAAACCATCAATGAAATAGCCGACTAAAATAAACCCTATACCCACCAAAGGGACGACCCCTCGGTCAACAATATTGGTAACTACCCCAATTTTCCATGATGCACTCCCGAAGTTAACAGGAATAAGAATGGTTAGATAATCCAACACGGAAGACAGGATAAAGATGACCCCAATCAGTTTGAGAACTAAAGACGTAAATGCTGAATAATTCATTGTTTTTATCGGTTTGTGGATAACATTTTATTAAAGATAACAGGTCATAGAGACATAACCCTGATTGCTAAAAGATTCAATGATTAGGTGCGGGAGTTTTTATAAGGGATTTAGGTAGGTCGATAATTAATCAACGACATAACTACTAAACCTGGCCTATGAGCTTAAAAGATTTAGGCGAAATTCGCAAGGGATACAACTCTAGTTTCTACAATAATAGTCTAAATGTTGCTAAAAAGTTTCCTCGACGAGAATACATTAGGAATGACACAAATACAAGTATTATCCGATAAACCTGCTCTAATTGCTCATGCACTAGACTTAATCGTCGACAAAATTCATGCTGCTCTACAACAACAAGAACAATTTACTATCGCTCTGGCCGGTGGTAGCACTCCGAAACCTCTCTACGAGGCCTTAGCCCAACAATCTCTACCTTTAGAAAAAATTCATATTTTTTGGGGAGATGAGCGTTATGTCCCTGGGGACCATGCCGATAGCAACCAACGCATGGCCCGTCAAGCTTGGTTAGATCAGGTAAATTTCCCCCCCTCCAATCTTCATCCTATGCCCACTGGTAGTAACAATCCATCTGTAGACGCTCAAACCCATAACCAGGAATTAGAAGAATTTTTTGGGGTCAAAGAAGGGGAATTTCCAATGTTTGATATTATCTTATTGGGTATGGGAGATGATGGTCATACTGCTTCTTTGTTTCCTCAAACCGAAGCGCTAACCGTCAGCGATCGCTTGGTGACGGTGGGTAATAAGGATGGACAACCCCGTTTAACCTTTACCTATCCTTTAATCAATCATGCCCGTTGTGTCATCTTCTTAGTAGCAGGAGAAAACAAACGGCCTGCATTAGCCGAGATTTTTTCCCCTGATGGAGATGAAACCCTCTACCCAGCTAAGGCGGTCAAACCTCAAGGAGAACTGTTCTGGTTGTTAGATGAGGCAGCAGGGGCAAATCTATAGCAGTTTTCAATTGGCTGTATCAAGATTTCGGTTGAGTGAGTGTACTTCGACAAGCTCAGCAACAGGGGAGTGTGGGATGGGTGGCAATATTGCTCGGTTAATAAAAGTTGTTTGTTCAAATAAGGGTGGGAAGGGTAGGAAGAGAGGGAAGAGAGGGAAGGAAAACCATCTATTTTTCTTAATTCTCCCCACACCTCCCACACCTCCCACACCTCCCACACTCACCATTTCTAGAATGTTTTGCATCAAAACCTAGGTAGTATTGGGACGGGTGGGGAGTGTCGGGAGAATTCATTCTTTTTCTGTTTAATCTATTGATTTGAAAACTGCTGTAAAGATGATTATTTGTCCAAATTGTGAGCATCAAAATCCTGATGGGGCAGTTCAGTGCGAAGCTTGTTATACTTCTCTTCCCCAGTTAGTCAATTGTGGTAATTGCGGTCAGCCATTACTCAGTCATGCCACTTTTTGTGGGGAATGTGGAGCCGCTTACCCTTTTGAGGGGTCTACAACTTCAGAAGCACAACCCTCACCCCCACCTCCTCCGATGACACCACCTCCACCTCCTAGCAGCAATCTTGCCGAAGAACTGACTACACCACCGCCACCTCCTCCAACGCCGGCAGCCAGCGCGCCGACGCAACTACAAACCCAAACCGCCAGTTTACTCCATGTTCAAACGGAGGCGAAATTAGAACTTCCCCAAGGGTTAGAGATTATTCATCTGGGTAAACCCAATGAACAAATTCCTCCAGACCTCGATATTTCAGGATTACCCAATTCTGATGTTGTTTCTCGCATTCATGCTAATATTCGCAATGAAGCTGGGATTTTTTATATCGAAGATGTGGGGAGTTCCAATGGTACTTATATTAACTACACCGTCTTACCCCCAGGAAACCGTCATCGTCTGCGACCTGGCGATCGCATTTCTCTGGGTAAAGGGGATTTAGTTACCTTGATCTTTCAGTTAGTGTAAGATGATCTCTTATTCGTCAGACAAAAATGTACTGGTTGCCGAAATGCCCTCAACTTAGTCAAGTTAGAGAAAGAGGAGGCACTTATGTCTTGAGTCAGCTAAATAAACTCAAGAGACAGTGGCTGTCAATAGTTGTGTTAGGAATAGCATGGTTGATGTTGACAACAGCGCTAACCGCGACCCCGTATGTGAAGCGACCCCTAGCACCTCCCGATACTTCTAGCCCCCAGGCTACCCTGAAAAGTTTTGTGGAGAATGTCAATAAATCCCACCAAATATTCATGGTCGCTTATGCTCAATATCTCCAAGAACCACAAGTTTTTCCCTCAACCTCAGTGACGGAGAAAGTTGAACAAGGCAAAATTATCTTTCGGCGGGGGATGAATTGTCTCAATCTAAGTGAAATTCCTCCTCGTCTCCAAGAGGATTGGGGCATTGAAGGCACGCTGCTGCTGAAGGAGGTTCTTGACCGAATTAAGGTGCCGCCTGCTCATGAGATTCCTGATACCCAAGCAGTCCGAGCAGATAAGGATTTGGTCAAATGGACTCTTCCCCATACAGAAATCGATATAGTCAAGGTTAACGACGGACCCCAAACCGGAGAATTTCTTTTCTCTGCCGAAACGGTGGCTCGCCTGGAAGAATTCTACCAGAAAGTTAAAACCCTACCCTACAAACCTGATGCTACGGAAGGATTTTATCAATTCTATATCTCTACCCCGGGGCAGTTGTTTCCCTTAAAATGGCTAGAGGGGTTGCCGAGTTGGCTCGATGAGTTGTATTGGGAGCAGACCCTATGGCAGTGGATAGGTTTGGCTCTTTCTTTGCTGATGGCTTTAATCATTCCTTATCGGAGCTTTCGCTGGAACTGGCACCGAGTCTCCTCCCTCTCACCCCCACAAAGAACCTGGGAAATCCTGCTGCCTCCATTAATTGCCATTGTTACTCTAGCCACCCTGAGCTATTTTCTCGATGAGTGGCTCAATCTAACAGGAACTGTGCTACTGATTGTCTTAACGACCCTAGAAATCATTCTTTGGATAGCAGTGGCCTTAACGATTTTTCTGTTTGGCAACAGTTTGGCTGAGACCATCATTGCCTCTCCGATCATTGACCCTCAAGGTCTCAATGCCAGTGCCATCAGGACAACCTTGCGCCTCTTGGGGGCGACAGTAGGGACAGGGATGCTCATAGTAGGAATAGAGCAGGTGGGGATTTCCCTGATTCCGATTCTGGCTGGTTTGGGTATTGGGGGTTTGGCACTGGCACTAGCGGCCAGACCTACCCTAGAAAACATTATTGCTGGAGTGATTTTATTTGCTGATCGACCAGTAACGGTGGGGGAACTATGCCGCTTCGGAGAACAAGAAGGAACCATCGTCGAGATTGGCCTGCGCTCAACGCGAATTCGCTCTCTGGAGGGGGATTTAATTTCCATGCCCAATTCTCAATTTGCCGAACTAGAATTGATTAACAAGAGCCGACGAGACCACATTCTCTTAAGACAAAACATCGGGCTACGCTACGAGACCACTTCTGAGCAACTACAGTGGGTGCTGGCCAAACTGCGAGAGATGCTTTTTGCCCACCCAAAACTCCTGAAAGAGCCACTGGGGGTCAGATTTGTTAAATATGGGGATTACTCCCTTGACGTGCTAATTATCGCTTATGTCGATACAGGGAACCTCTGGGAGTTTCTGCAGATTCAGGAGGATGTGTTACTGCAAGTTAAGGAGATTGTCAAAAGGGCGGGGACCGATTTCGCCTTTCCCTCCCAGACAACTTATCTATCCCAAGATAGTGGACTTGATCAACAACAAAGTCGTGCTGCTGAGGCGGAGTTTCAGTCTTGGCTTTCCAAAGAACCGCCGGGCAATTAACGAGAAGTTAGTGGGGTGAAACTTAGATATCATCGATGTTGTGTTAACCCTTTACTAATTCCCTGTTTTGCATTTGGTCCCTGTTTGGCATTTCAGACGCAATCCGACGATGAAGTTCTATTTCCTCAGCATTGATTTGATTGGGGGGTCGAGAGGGATTTTCTGGTAGGTAGCCCCCTCGTTGGTAACGGTTAATGACACTTTCATGCAAATCCTCAAAGTTACATTGTACTCGACGAAGATGTGTTCCAAAGAGATTAAATGGCGGTTTTGGCGTATTATCAAACGGAATGGTATAGTCTGGCTTAAGAGGATGGCTCATAAGATTCTCATCCAAGGCTAAGCCCATTTTTTCGACCTGTTCCATCATCCACTGTAAAGCTCCATCAGACAACCCAGATTCTTCTTCAGAACCACCGCCAACACAGCCATGAGTACCAGGAAACCAAACCTCAGTAACCTGATTCTCATCGCTAGTGTGTTCACTAGGTTCCATAAGGGTTACATCAAAAACCTTGCGCTGTTCATCAATAGCAACCGCATGAAAAGCTTTCTCAATGGTGTGATTAACGTTATTATTAAAAAAACTATATCGTTCATTGAACTTTTTATCCAATTTAAGCCAATTCCTAAGATTGGGAAGTCCTAATGAAGCTACTGTATCCCAACAACATAAGGCTTTAATGGGAACATGGAAGGGATCAGGATACTGAGCAACCCGAATTGCGTAGTCTTGACGAAACTTAATCGTTTCTTCTGCGTTAGGGGCTTTTTGTTTATCACGATAAAGCTCGTAGGCACGTGGTATTTCTCTGATACATTCTCGCCGTAATAAACCAGAATGATAGATTAACCCAGCTAAACAGCGTACTGTGTAAGCACCACGACTGAAACCAAATAAATAAATTTCGTCACCTGGTTCATAATTTAGGCACAGAAAACGATAAGCATGTGCAATCTTGTGGTCAATTCCTAAACCCAAACCACCTCCCAAAAATTTAATTGACTTATCAATTATCTTGGCATTGATTTGTTGAGTTCCAATGCCCTCATCGTAATAGACAATTTGATAGATATGGTTTCCATTGCGACTATCGAGGGGCTTAATGGCCTCAGACATTTTTACAACATTGGTGGGATAGCCTGTTTCTAAATCCTGCCAAGTTCCATCACAACAGACAATAAGACGGCGTTCCATAATTAGTTACCCCTTTTGTTGTTAAAAGTTATTAAAAGACTGGTGTTTTCTTCTGTCTAATTATCTTCTGTAGTTTTACTTATATAGTAACTAGATAGCGCACAAATATTCCTTTTCTTTACCATTTGTGATATTAGTGAACTGAGTTGTTTAACATCTTGATGGCCATTAATTTTTAATTATCAATGTCTATTCTAATTATTGATGCCAAAACAGTGAGCGAAGCCGTGCCAATGAAGGAAGCGATTGAAGCAATGGCAGTAGCATTTGGACAATTATCAGCAGGAAATGTAACCATGCCTGTGAGAACTTCTCTGACTACAGAAAAAGGAATGACTTTATTAATGCCTTGTTATGCACCCAGTTCTGATTTAACTATTAAGGTAGTTTCTGTTTATCATGATAATTCTGGTTTAAATCTCCCCACTGTGACAGCTACAGTCTTAGTGTTAGATGCCAAGACAGGTTTACCCTTAGCCTTAATTGAAGGTAATAGTTTAACCGCAATACGCACAGGTGCTACGGGAGGATTAGCCGCTAAATTATTAGCCAGAAAAGATGCCAAAATAGTGGCTTTATTTGGGGCAGGAGTTCAAGCTAGAACACAATTACAGGCACTTATGGCGGTTCAAAATATTGAGCAAGTAAATTTAATTAGTCAAACAGAAACTTCAGCCCAGAAACTAAGAACAGAAATCAAAAAATGGCATAATTCACCTCAAGTTACTTTGGTCAAAACAGCCCAAGAAGCTGTAAGTAATGCAGATATTATTATTACAGCAACAACTTCTAGCACTCCTGTTTTTAATGGGGAAGATATTAAATTAGGCACACATATAACAGCCATTGGTGCTTATACTCCGACCATGCAAGAGATAGACGCAATAACAGTTAATCAAGCCAGAATAATAGTTGATCATAGAGAATCTTGTTTGGCAGAAGCGGGAGATTTAATTATCCCTAATGCCATTATTGATTCAGAAATAGGAGAAATCATTAATGGGGTTAAACCAGAAAGAACAAATGACGAGGAAATTACTCTTTTTAAATCAGTGGGAGTGGCCATACAAGATACTTTTATGGCTAATTTGATTCTCGAAAATGCCCAAAAGAAAAAGTTAGGAATAATGGTAGATTTGTGAAGTTTAATTTAAAGAAGATAATTGCCTAATTAGAAAAGTCAGAAGTTCCTCACTACTACCATGCGCTATCGCACAGAAGTTGTTTTTGAGACGAGGATTTAAGCTCCGCCTCAAAAACGTTTCGCTTTTAAAAGCCAGGTTTTACTCACATCTTGCATCAGAACAAAAATACTTAATAATTAGAGGCAGAAGGCAGGGGGCAGGAGGCAGAAGGGAGGAAAAAAACTTAAAAATAGGATTATTTAACTTTTAAATGC
>JASJDD010000088.1 GCA_030065735.1 Crocosphaera sp. | reverse complement strand
CTGGGGCTTTCACGGGGATTGAGGGTGAGGTCTTACCTCGCCGAATAATTAATCCTCTGGTTAATTATCCATCTATCATTATATCATGGCAATTTTTATCTGTCTAGAAAGATATTGAAAGATTTTAGAAGATATTGGCAGATATTGATAGATTACTGGCTCCTAGAAAAAGCAGTTTTCAATTGGGTGTATCAATATTTCGGTTAAGTGAGTGTACTTCGACAAGCTCGGCAACAGGGGGAAATTTGTTCTTTGATGTTTAATCAGCAGTATAAAGACTGACTAATTTAGCAATGACAACTGCTGGATAAATTTGTCCCACTAATGCTTCAGCATTGGTTAAAGTCATGGCAAACGCATTATTAGGAGTAATATCACCATACCCTAATGTTGTTAACGTGGTAAAGCTAAAATAGAAAAGGGAAGAATGACTGACTCCTTCAGGAATAGATAAAGCATTGGGGTCAAAAAACATAATGATTTGATATAAGAAAAACCAGAAAATTCCTAAGAGTAAATAAATACAAATTCCTCCACGAATCACATCTAAATTAACTTTCTCTTCTTGATAAATTCTTGAACCTATCGCCATAATAACCAAACTAATAAAAATACTGTAGAAACTATGAGAAATTAAAGAGCTTACCTCAGTTAAGTAAACCGAATTAGGAAAAACAATAATATCAGCAATAAATCCCAAAGCAGCGAGACATCGAAACAAGATAATGACTTTTTTGGGGAAAGCTAAGGTGTTTAAACCAAGTAATAAAGTGATGAGAAAAACCAAGCTTACTAATAAATTAAGATTCCGATTAAAAGAAGCAAAAGGAACCAAGAAAAAGACAATTATTAGATCAAGAAAGAGCCTGCTATAGCCCGTAGTAACAGAATAGAGTTTTGGAGATGTTTTCATTATGGTCATCGTTTAATTTTAGATAATTTTATAGAGCAAAAACTAAGCATTATTTATGTTCATAAAGACTAACTAATTTAGCAATCACAACCGCCGGATAAATTTGACCAACTAACGCTTCTGCATTGGTAAACGTCATGGCAAAAGCATTCTTAGGAAGAATGTCACCATAACCTAATGTGGTTAACGTAGTAAAACTAAAATAAAATAGAGAGTCTTTAGTCATATTTTCAGGAAAAGAGAAAGCATTAGCATCAAAAAATATGATAATTTTATAGAAAAAAAACCAGAGAATTCCTAACAGTAAATAAATACAAACTCCGCCACGAACAACATTTAAGTTTACTTTTTCTTCCTGAGAAATTCTCGAACCAATTGCCAGAATAACCAAAATGTAAAAGATACCATAAAAAGAATAAGACATCAAAGAACTGAGAGCAGTTAAATACTCAGTATCAGGAAAGACAATGACATCAGATATAAAGCCTAAAGCGGCAAGAAATCGAAATAAAAAAAGAAGTTTTTTAGGAAAAGCCAGCGTATTTAAACCCAGAAGTAAAGTAATGAGAAAACAAAAACTAACGAAGATACTAAGGGAACGATGAAGAGAGCCAAAAGGAGCTAATAAAAATAGTAAAACTAGATCGATAAACAAGTATTTATAACCATTGGTTAGAGAATAAAGTTTTGGAGTTGCGTTCATCATTATGAGTAATTAAATAGGGATAACTTTAGGCAAAATATGGCCTTGAGCCGATGATAATATAAATTTTCTGAAACAAATTATTGAATTTAGCTATCCTTTAGCAAAATATTTGTTAGACTAATCGGGATTACATCTCAAATCATAACAAACCCATCTTATCCCCCAGCCCTTCTCTAACCCAGAATCATGTTACTGTCCCTATCAAATGCTTTTATTAAAAGACCTGTATTAAGTACCGTTTGTACCATTGTTATTATTCTTCTGGGAACCATATCTATGGCGGTGTTGCCCTTGGATAAGTTACCAGAGATTGCCCCAAAAAAAGTAGCCGTAACTGCTAACTATATCGGTGCAGATGCTAAGACCACAGAAGACAACGTTACCACCGTATTAGAACGAGAAATCAACGGAACGGAACAAGTACGCTGGATCGACTCCTTTACTGATAATACGGGAAACGTCACCGTTAACGTCACCTTTCCCACGGAAACCGACCGAAACATAGCACAGGTTTTAGTTCAAAATAAAGTCTCTCAAGCAGCCTCAGATTTGCCCTCGGTGGTAAACCAAGCTGGGGTAAAAACCGATAAACAATCTCCTAGTGTTACCCTAGTGTACGCTTTTTACTCAGAAAAAGGACCTGACGGAGAATATCTCTACGATAAAACGTTCATGTATAACTATATTGATCGCTACATCTGGAACGAGATGAAAGGGTTGCCAGGGGTGGGTTCGGTGAACCTCTATGGAGGGGCAAAATATGCCATGAGAATATGGCTTGACCCCGATAAGTTAGCAGGTAGGGGACTAACTGCGGTAGACGTAGTCAATGTGATCAACGAACAAAACTTTGATACTGGGGTGGGGAGAATTGGACAACAACCCGCCCCCCCTGGACAACAGTTTGAGATACCTTTGCGGGCCCAAGGACGGTTTAGAAACGTTGCTGAAGCCGAAGAGATGGTGGTCAAAGTAGGAAACGATGGCACTTTGATCCGTATCAAAGACGTGGGACGGGCTGAGTTGGGAATGGAAAACTATGACACCTTAGTGGATGTAAACGGCAACCCTGGAGTAGCTTTATTAATGTATCAGTTACCCGGTAGTAACGCCCTGGAAACCGCAGAAGCAGCTAAGGCCAAAATGGCTGAGTTAGAACCCAGTTTCCCCAGAGGGTTGAAAGTGGTTATTGGCTTGGATAACACTTTATTCGTTAACGCTTCTATTGAAGATTTAGCCATTACCTTAATGCAAGCGATCGCTTTGGTGGTATTGGTGATCTTCGTGTTCCTTCAAGACTGGCGAACCACTATTATTCCCGGTATTGCTATCCCGGTGGCGTTGGTAGGGGCGATGATCGGCTTAAATGCCTTTGGGTTCACCCTCAACCAGTTAAGTCTCTTTGCTTGTGTGTTAGCAACAGGGTTAGTGGTGGACGATGGGATCGTGATTGTCGAAGCGGTTTCCAGTAAGTTATCCCAAGGAATGCGCCCAACCCAAGCAGCAATGGACGCAATGGATGAACTATTTGGGGCGACTATTGCGACATCGGTGGTATTAATGGCGGTGTTTATCCCGGTGTGTTTCTTCCCAGGAACCACAGGGATCGTTTATCGACAGTTTGCTTTAACGATTATTTTTGCGGTGATGTTCTCCACCTTCAACGCCTTAACCTTCTCTCCTACCATGTCGGCCATTTTGTTAGGACCGCCAGAAGAAAAACACGGACCCCTGGCGATATTTTTTAACGGCTTCAATCGGGTTTTTAATGTTATTCAAGGGGGATATCGTCATTTTATTAACTTTCTGACCCATATCCGCATTGTGGTCATGGCCTTGTTTGTTGCCGGGTTATTAGCCACTGGTTGGATCTACACCACCATGCCATCTGGTTTTATTCCAGCAGAGGATCAAGGTTACTTTTTCGGTATTACAGAAGCCCCTCCAGGAGTCTCTCTCAACTATACCAATGCCATCGATCTACAAAGCACGAAAATTATCCAAAATATGCCCAACGCCGATCAAGTGTTGGACCACGTGGTAAGTCTGACGGGGTTCTCCTTTGACGGAAGAAACTCCAATAAGTCTATTACCTTCATCAAGCTTAAACCCTGGGCAGAACGACCCGGTCCCCAAAAATCAGCCTTTGGTATTATTCAATACCTCAACAAAACGTTTGCCAAAGAAGTGACCGGGGCCAGGGTGATCGCCACTAATGCTCCGGCAGTAGATGGTTTGAGTAACTTTGATGGTTCAGAAATCTTTATTCAGGATCGTCAGTTGAAAGGGATGCCCGTCTTAATCGATAATGTGAGACGGATGATGGTTGCGGCCAACCAACGAGAGGAGATTGGGGTCATCTTTACCACCTTTACGTTTGACAGTCCTTTGACCACAATGGAAATTGATCGGGCTAAAGCAAAAGCCCAAGATGTTCCTATTGACGACATTTTGAAGACTCTACAAACCTATATTGGCTCTAACTTTGTCAATCAATTTGTGTTTGAAGGTCGTCTCTATCGGGTTTATGCCCAAGCAGAAGCCGAAGATCGGGCGAACCCTAAAGATATTGGTCGCTTGTATGTGCGATCGCGTCAAGGGGCAATGGTTCAACTGAGTAACATTGTCACAGCAGAACCGACCACTTATCCCCCCATCATTACCCACTACAAAACCTATCCTGCCATTAAGTTAATTGTTTCACCGGCACCAGGTTATAGTTCCGGTCAGGTGATCGCAGCAATGGAAGAGGTGGCTAATGAGACGTTACAACCTGGTTTTGGTTACGAATGGACTAATACGGCGGCTGAGGAAAAAAGTTCGGCAGGGGCTGCACCTATCGTCTTTGGGTTAGCGTTTGTCATGGTCTTTTTGGTCTTAGCAGCACAATACGAAAGCTATATCGACCCCACCATCATCTTACTAACGGTTCCTTTAGCTATTTTAGGAGCGTTGGGCATGATTTGGTTGCGGGTGACATTTGTACAAACAGCCCCCTTTAACCCTGGTAATGGCATTTGGCCAGTATTAAACAATAATATGTATGCCCAGGTAGCATTGGTAATGTTAATTGGGTTAGCTGCGAAAAATGCGATCCTTATTGTAGAATTCGCTAACCAAGCCCGCGATCTAGGCATGAGTATCACTCAAGCTGCTATTAACGCAGCCGAACAACGGTTACGTCCCATTTTAATGACAGCAGTTTCATCACTGGTAGGGTTTGCCCCCTTATTGGCCGCTTCCAGTGTCGGGGCCATCAGTCGTTGGTCCTTGGGAACGGCCATTTTTGGGGGTTTGGCCTTAGCAACGGTGTTAAGTTTGGTGTTGGTTCCTATCCTTTATATTGTTATCAAGAACTTTGAAAAATACATCTTGGGTGGTGGGGATGACGGAACCCCCCCCGAAAGTCCTGGCAATGGTAATGGAAAAGACAACAAACCTTCTCCCACTGCACCAGAAGAAGAGAAAACCCCTGTTTTTCGTGTTTCTCCTCAAAGTGAGTAATTTAGAGATTAGGAAGTGTGGGGAGTATAGGGAATTTAGGATACAGAAATAATTAAATTCTAAATTCTAAATTCTAAATGCTATAAAATGGAGTCACTAAAATGTTTAAAAATTGGACGTTTAACGATTGGATGAATCACATTCTTTTTGTGGGGACAATAATTTTATTAATCATTTCTTTTACCTAAACAGGAAGGGAATCACTATGAACATTAGAAAAATTATTTTTGCTGGTATTGTAACCGCTTTAATCGGTGCTATGTTTGGGTTAGCTGTTACTAAAATAGCACAACGGGAACAACGGAGAAAAATCATGCTTATTACTGGTGCAACTTTAGGCTTTGTTATTGGTGCATTTCAAGAGTCGATTCAACAACAAAAGAAAATTCGAGATGAAGACTATGGGGATGTTAACTCTTGGAAATAAGCTATGAATGTAGAATTTAGAATGTAGAATTTAGAATTATTAACCCAGATAATAAATGCCTAAAAAAATTAGAGAACTTAAACAAATGCTGCAAAAAGCTGGTTTTTGTTCCCGTACTGGGAAAGGTAGTCACTCAAACTGGTATCATCCGCTTTATCCTAATGTCGCCAGAATACCCTAAAGTTCTACAACTTAGGGATGAATGGCGACCAATAAATAAATTGACCGAAGGGAATCCATACAGAAAAATCTAGTGGTAATTGTTGAAATAAACCACTATAATCATAAAAAATACCAATTAGATTCGATGAAAAAATCCCTCCCAAAATGATTATGATCAAAGAACTGAAAATGTATACTTTTTGCCCTTAAATATTTTTCTATGACATCTATTATCGGTGCTTTAATTATTTTTTGTTTGTGTCCTTTGTTGGGAGGACTTCCTTTAATTGATTGGATAACTTATGCTTTTAAAGGCCAGAAACTATCTCAAGTAGGAACGGGTAATGTTTCTGTTTCGGCAGCTTTTTATCATGGGGGGACTTTAGTTGGTATTTTAGCGGTCTTATCAGAAGCAGGAAAAGGCATTTTAGTGGTTTTATTAGCCCGTTATTTTTTTCCTGTTGAACCTTTCTGGGAACTAATGGCCTTAATAGCATTAATTATTGGCAGGTATTGGATGGGAAAAGGGGCAGGAACCACTAATTTATTTTGGGGAATAATAGTCCATGATTGGGCAGCAACTTTCTTGACTGCATTAATTAGTTTGAGTAGTTTTACTATTCTTCGGGATAGGGTAATAGGGCGTTTATTAGCTTTATTTTTATTAGCTTTTATTTTAACGGTTAGACATCCCCATGATTTGGCTTATATCGTCTTAGCTTGGAGTTTATCGGGGTTAATGGCTTGGATTTTTCAGCAAATTCCTG
The DNA here is from genome assembly GCA_030065735.1 of Crocosphaera sp. Classification (GTDB taxonomy): domain Bacteria; phylum Cyanobacteriota; class Cyanobacteriia; order Cyanobacteriales; family Microcystaceae; genus Crocosphaera. The sequence goes on along the minus strand of JASJDD010000088.1, from coordinate 14,073 downwards.
ATGATTTGTCTTTACCAGAAACCGGTGTTAAATCTTCTTCTAAAACTATGTTTAAATTTTTTCGAGGAGAAAAATCTCTTTTGTCTTTAAATGATAAATTAGATGGTAACAAAGTCGGCCCCAAAGCCGCTAATTTAGCTTATCTGAGAAGTTTAGGCTATGCTGTTCCTAATGGATGGATTTTACTCCCTGGAGATGATCCTCAAATCCTTTTAGATTATCTTAATCCTAGTTTACAAAATCCCTTTGTTGTTCGTTCTTCAGCTTTAGGAGAAGATACAGAAACAGCTTCGGCTGCCGGACAATACTTAACTCTTTTAAATATTACCAACCAACAGGCATTAACAGCAGCTATATTGGATTGTCTTGCTGCTTATAATCATCCCCATGCGGTTAAGTATCGTCAAGATAAAGGACAAAGTGATCAAGGAATTGCCTTATTAATTCAAAAGCAAATTCAAGGGACTTTCTCTGGGGTAGCGTTTAGTCGAGATCCCATTAATGCTCTTAATAACTGTGTCATTATTGAAACCTTACCTGGGTCAGCTAATCAAATTGTTTCAGGTAAAATTACCCCTGAACAATATCAAGTTGAAGTTTATAATGAATTAGAAAATGATGCCATTAAAATCAAGAATATGGAAGGGATAAAATCAAGAAATGTTCCTGATTTTATTATTGAAAAAGTGGCTATGTTAGCGAGAGATATTGAAACGATTTATCATGGAATTCCTCAAGATATAGAATGGAGTTACGATGGAGAGACTTTATGGATATTACAAACAAGAACCATTACTAATTTACAACCAATTTGGACTAGAAAAATTGCAGCAGAAGTCATTCCTGGAGTAATAACTCCCTTAACTTGGTCGATCAATCAACCGTTAACTTGTGGGGTATGGGGTGACCTTTTTTCCCTCGTTTTAAGAGAAAAAGCAGAAGATTTAGACTTCAATCAAACCGCTACATTACACTTTCAACAAGCCTATTTTAATGCTACGTTACTAGGTCAAATTTTCCAACGGATGGGACTTCCTCCAGAAAGTTTAGAATTTCTCACCAGAGGAACCAAAATGACTAAACCTTCTTTCACTTCTACCCTCAGTAATTTACCCGGTTTGTTACGGTTAGTCAAAAGAGAATGGCAGTTAGAAAAAGACTTTTTAAAAGATTATGAAGAACAATTTAAACCCCAGTTAGATAAATTACAGGATCAAGAAATTAATCAACTCTCTTGCCAAGAATTACTCAAGAATATTGAAACCATTTTATCCTTATTAAAATCAGCAACTTATTATAGTATTTTAGCCCCTTTAAGTTTAGCCATAAGACAATCTTTATTCAAGGTATCTCCTGAAAAACTAAATAATGATGCAACTCCAGAAATTTCGGCCTTACAAGCATTACAAAAGTTGGCAGAACAAATTATTTTGGTGATTGACTTAGAAAATATTAAGAGTGCTGATGATTTATTTTTAGCTTTAGAAAAAGATCACAAAGGACAAACCATTATCAAACAATTTAATCTCATTATAGACAAGTATGGTTATTTAAGTGATGTCGCAACTGATATTTCTATCCCTTGTTGGCGAGATAATCCTAACCTAGTCAAAACCTTATTAACTCAGTTAATTCTTAACCAAAATAATTCTTATAATAAAAGCAAAAAAACTAACAGCTATTGGGCAATAAAACAAGTTCAAAAAAGATTAAATTTAAAAGGAAAAGTAACGGAAATTTATTCTCAATTTTTAGCACAGTTACGCTGGCACTTTCTAGAATTAGCTAAAGCTTTAATCAAAAAAAATATCATTAAAGACTCTCAAGATATTTTTCAATTAACCTATTCTGAAATTTCCGAAATCATCAAAAAAGACTATAAGGACAACTCTTCAAAAGTACAGGAAAAAATCAATCAAAGAAAACAACAATTTGCTATTAATAAAAGTTTAAAAAATATTCCTTATGTTCTTTACGGAAATATTACAATAATCCCAGAAAATCAAGCTAAATCATTAGACAAATCTTCTCGAAAATTGCAAGGAATTGGAGCAAGTTATGGACAAGTAGAAGGATATATCAAGATTTGCCATAACCTTCAACAAATAGGAGACATAACAAACAACACCATTCTCGTTATTCCCTATGCTGACTCAGGTTGGGGACCTTTAATCGCTAATGCAGGTGGTATTATAGCAGAAGTGGGTGGAGCTTTATCCCATGGAGCAATTATTGCGCGAGAATATGGTATTCCAGCGGTGATGAATATTAATCATGCCACAGAAATCTTTGAAAACGGTCAACGGGTAAAAATTGATGGACAACAAGGTATTATTGAGCTACTAGAAGATTAATTAGGAAAACTATGATTAACATCCTTAAAAAAACTTTAAAAATTAACAATTGGTTTAAAAAATCCAATCAATTTGATTGGATAGTCATGGGTTGCATCTTATTTCTAATGGTAGCCATATTAACCCTACTAGGTATGGGAGATCAAGTTCCTTTTCAAGTCAAATATTTTAGTTGGGAAGGAAAAAAAGTAGGAGTTAAAGATAAAACTTTTACCCTGAGTTTTAATCGTTCCGTTAATAGGAATAGTGTTGAAAAAAATTTGATTATTGAACCTCCCCTTCCTGGAAGAATTGCTTGGCAAGGAAGAACTTTAATTTATACGTTAAATGATCCCCCTATTTATGGAACAAATTATCAAATAAAATTGGAGAATGTTCAACTTAGTTATACAGATGAAAATCTTAAATCTTTTGTTAGTTTATTTAGTACCCGTGATCGAGTTTTTGCCTATATTGGCATCCAAGGAGAAGAAAAAGGTCGCTTAATTTTATACAACATTACTAATCTTAATCAACCGCAAAAAACCATTCTTACTCCCCGAGATTTAAGTGTTACTGACTTCAAGATTTATCCTAATAGTGAGAAGATTATTTTTAGTGCCTTTGAACCTAAGATGCGTGGCAATGGATTAGCCAAACAAGAACTCTATACTGTGACGACAGGATTTAATATTGATCCCTCTAAAACCCCATCTCAGCGCGCCGGAAAACTGAAACGTATCCTCGATGCCAAGGCGTATCAAAATCTCAATTTTGATCTCTCAAAAAATGGTAAAGTTATTGTGGTACAACGAGTTAATCATAGCAATAAAAATGATAGAAGTTTATGGATAATTACGGAAAACAATCAACTGATATCTTTAGGCATTCCTGGTTCTGAATTCGTAATTTCTCCTGATGGAAAACGCTTAGCTGTTAGTCAACAAGTAGGCATACGCATCGTTGCTTTGGGGAGTGATGGAGGAAACTCTAGCATTTTACAAAATTATGAAAAACCCCTTGGTTTTTCTGCTAATGGCAAGAAACTTTTGCTGATTAAAGATAATATTGATTACACTCGTTCTCTGGTTGTTATTAATCAGAATGGAAAAAATCAAGAACTATTTCGTACTCCCTATCCCATTCTTGACTGCGAATTTGAACCTCGAGACGAACAAGCTCTTTACTGTTTAAAAACTGATATCATTCAAGGGGAAAATGGACAGTATCGAGAAGAACCTTTTTTATCCGTTGTCAATCTTAACACAGGAACCGATTTACCTTTATTAGCCTTACCCAATTCTGAAGATGTTATTTTAAGTATGTCCCCTGATGGGGTAGCCTTATTGTTTGATCAGGTGGTTACCACTGTTCCTCAGTCTTCCTCTGATTTACTAACAACCCAAAAACAAGCCATCTCCGATGGACAAGTGTGGTTGCTGCCTTTACCAGATTTAAAAGAACAAAATAAATCTTTAAATATTCAACCACAAGAACTCATTTTTGGCTTTAAACCTCAATGGTTACCCTAACTATCTCTAGAGTAGATTTCCTCTGACTGATAACTACCTAGACAACAATAAACGTTCCTCGTTTAAGTTAAGCAGAGGAGGAGGGGCTATAGAGTAATTTACATTTCTTAAGACAGTTCACTTTATTTATGTCCGACTACTTAGATGAGTTAAAATTGAATAGGGACGTAAAGAACAAACATAAACAAAATTAACATGAGTAACATTATTCCTGTCATTGTCTTAGGCATTTATTTGTTAGGAATCTGGAAATTTATTTCAGGGTACAATCGGACAAATTTTAATCGTCAGATACCGACGAAATTAATGTTAGCTTTGCTTTGGCCAGTTTTGTTAGCAGTTAATACTGCCTATCGCCACAACTTTACCAAAGCTTTAAAAGGAGGAAAATAATAACCAGCAAATGAAAAAAGTTGGCAAACTTTGGTTAATTGGAGGAACGGGAGACAGTGTTCGTATTCTCCAAGCCATTGCGGCTCATTCTTTTCCTTGTATTGTTACTGTAACTACGTTGACTGCACCTAATCTTTACCCCACTAACTTACTAATTACTATTCAAATAGGTAAATTAGATAGGTTAGGAATTCAACAGTTATGCCAGCAAGAAACCATGAGAGGAATTATTGATGCGTCTCACCCTTTTGCTATCAATATTTCTCAACAAGTAATTGAATTTGCTAATACTGAGGGGATTCCTTATTTACGTTATGAAAGGCCAAGTTTAAGGTCTAATTCTCAAGCTATTTATCTCGATAGTTTTGAGAAGTTAGTTAAGGGAAGTTATCTGAAAAATAAGCGAGTTTTATTAACCATAGGATGTCAAAATTTATCTCAATTCAAGTCATGGCATCAACAAGCAATTTTATATGCTCGTATTCTTCCTAAGTTAAACTCTCTAGAGATGGCTTTAAACGCAGGATTTCCAGAAAGTCAAATCATTGCCTTACGTCCCCCCATTACTTTAGAATTAGAAAGAGCATTGTGGCGACAATGGGAGATTGATTTAGTGGTAACGAAAGCGTCTGGGAAACAAGGGGGAGAAGATATCAAAGTAAAGGTGGCTCAAGAATTAGACATTCCTTTAATTATTATTAAACGACCTTCATTAGATTATCCACAACAAACAGAGCAAATATCTGATATTATTGAATTTTGTTATCAATGTTTTCGAGAGTAAATTATGTCTGATCCCATTACTGCTGCTGTTAGCGATCGCATTTGTCAACACATGAACGAAGATCATAGCAATGCTATTGTTTTATACGCTCAAGTCTTTGGTAATAGACCAGAAACAGAAACAGCAACGATGGAATCAATTGATCCCGAAGGCATGAATTTATCGGTGAGTGTTAAAGGGGAAACTCTACCCATTCGTATAAAATTTGACCATGTTTTACAAGATTCAGAAGACGCTCATCATACCTTAATTGATATGGTAAAACAAGCCAGAGGTTCCCGCATTTAATGGTTTCGGATCTTATCAATCTTAATTCATAACTGTTATGAATTTGTATTAAGAGTTAACTGGGGATTCGTTTAACTTAATTTTCAGAGATTCAATCCCTAATTTATCATCGTTTTGAGTATTGAAACCGATTATGACTTTACCTCCTACCATTTCTACTCCACGATTCCTCAGACTGTTCAAATTTATTTTTTACCCTCTAGATTATTTAGAAGATTATTATCAAAAATATGGGGATATTTTTGCTTTTGGTCAATCTGAAACCCCTTTTATTTATATTAGTAATCCCAAAGGAATTCAAGAAATTTTAACCAAAGATAAAACCCATTTTAAAACAGGAGCAGCAGCAGGCTTTTTAAGCACCTTATTAGGAAATAATTCCCTACTCTTTTTACAAGGAGAAAAACATCAAAGGGAACGAAAATTACTGACCCCTCCTTTTCATGGAGAAAGACTACAAAGTTATGCAAAACTTATTTATTGTATTAGCGATGAAGTCACTGAAAAGCTAGAAATCAATCGAGCTTTTAATGTTCGTGAAGTTATGCAAGAAATAACTTTAAAAGTAATTTTACAAGCTGTTTTTGGCATCGCAGAAGGAGAACGTTATCAACAATTAAAAGACTTATTAAAATCCTGGCTATCTTTGTTTGAGGACCCTATCAATGCTGCGATTATTTTCTTTCCTTTTCTCCAAAAAGACTGGGGTAATTGGAGTCCTTGGGGTCGTTTTTTACGAATAAAATCAGAAATTAAGCAGTTAATTTTCACTGAAATTAAAGAACGTCGTCAACAAGAAAATTATACAGGGAAAGATATTTTAACCCTGTTAATGTTAGCTAAAGATGAAGCAGGAAACCCCATGAGTGATCAAGAATTACACGATGAATTGCTCACCCTGTTAATTGCTGGACATGAAACCACTGCATCTAGTTTAACCTGGGCATTATATTGGATTCATTACTGTCCAGAAGTTGAAGAAAAATTGCGCACTGCGAAGCAGATATCTTCGAGATCACATCTCCCAAACTTAGATAATAATTCTGATTTATTAGAGATTATAAAATTATCTTACTTAGATGCAGTTTGTAGTGAAACTTTACGCATTTATCCCGTGATTGTAGCCACATTTCTTCGTATTTTACAAACTCCCCTAGAATTAATGGGATATCAATTTAAACCTGGAACCGTATTTGCCCCTGCGATTTATTTAGTTCATCATCGAGAAGATATTTATCCTAACCCTAAACAATTTCGTCCAGAAAGGTTCTTAGAAAGACAATTTTCTCCTTATGAATACTTGCCTTTTGGTGGGGGAAGTCGTCGCTGTATTGGCATGGAATTAGCCAAAATGGAGATGAAAATAGTCTTATTTACTATACTATCAAAATATCAGTTACAACTCTGTTCTTCTCGTCCCCTGAAACCAGTAAGACGGGGGTTAACCGTTGCTCCTCCTAATAGCTTTAAGATGATTCTGAGCCAAAATAGTTGATAGTGGTTCAAAAAATCATGAACTAATTTCTATCAACTATTAACAAGTTAATCAATACGAGAAAATAACATTTCTCCTTGAACAGCTAACTCTCCATCAACGGTTCCCTCTCCTTTCATTTTAGCAATTCGATTGCGTTTTAGGGTTAATAATTCCACTGTAATGATTAATTGATCTCCGGGAATAACCTGACGACGAAATCTTACTTTATCGATACCAGCAAAAGCAAAAAATATCCCTTTCATCCCTGGTAATAAGCTCAACACAACCCCACCAACTTGTGCCATAGATTCGACAATTAAAACCCCCGGCATAATGGGAAGAGGAGGGATATGACCCGGAAAAAATGGCTCGTTAATGGTAACATTTTTAATCCCAACTGCCTTTTTTTCTGGCACATAATCAATGATCCGATCCACTAAAGCAAAAGGGTAACGATGGGGTAATAATTCTCGGATTTCTTGAACCGTAAAAGTCGTTTGAATTGCCCTATTTTCAGAAGAGTTATCAACAGGGTTTTCAGTCACGTCAGACATAGTAATTAAACAGCCATTAATACAAATAATCCTTTCTTATTGTTTCACTATTCAAGAAAATTTCTCAATGATTTCATATTTCTTATTAGTTAGCAAGGGCAAGATTCTGATAAGATAATAAAGAGAAGTTATAATAGATTGAGTCCCTATGCCCCCTCGTTGGCCTCGTAAACCCGATCGCGCCGATCCTGAATTTCGCCGTCTTGATGATCGTATGACCTTTGCCGTTCACGTCGCTGTTTTCCTGGCGTGTAACTCCGGTGTTTGGTTTGTCCATAATATCAAACAAGCACAGTGGGACTGGATTGTCTGGTTTTCAGGAATCTGGGGAATCGCATTACTGGGACATTTCCTTTACATAGCTGCGATCGCTGACTATAGCAAAAAATCCCATGGCTAATGATAAGACAACACAAGCGGTTGAATCCCTCGCTGCTGAGATTGGTGAAAATATCTATATTGACGTAGCAAAATGGCATCTTTACCTATCCGATGCCCATTTACACACCCTTGTTGCCGAAAAAATCTATCCTTTGCTAGAAAACGACGAATTAAGCGAAGACAAGGTGATTGACATTCTTCGACAAATTTCTGTCTCCTTGGGAGGAGGTAGAAAAGAAGTTCCTCTACTGGAATTATTACCCATGCAATGTCAAATGAATTTACTGGATTTACTGGAAGAATTTCCGAAAAAATGAGCTTTTTCTAGAAGGCAAAAGCCTGTACAATATAAATATAATTGTCCTATTAGGGAATGAATAGGCTAGGAACAACAAATATGATTCAACTGGCCAACAGAGTAACACAAGTCACTCCCTCTCTCACACTAGCCATTAGCGCCAAAGCTAAGGAGATGAAGGCTCAAGGGATTGATGTCTGTAGCTTTAGTTCGGGAGAGCCGGACTTTGATACTCCTCAACATATAAAAGAGGCCGCTTCATCCGCCTTAGCTCAAGGGAAGACGAAATACGGGCCAGTGGCCGGAGAACCCGGACTCAGACAAGCAATCGCCCGAAAGTTAAATCATGATAATCAGTTAAACTACAGTGCGGATAATATTATCGTCACCAATGGGGGGAAACACTCCCTGTTTAACCTAATGTTGGCTTTAATTGACAAAGGAGATGAAGTCATTATTCCTGCTCCTTATTGGCTGAGTTATCCTGAAATGGTCAAACTAGCCGAAGGAACCCCAATTATTGTCAACACTACCGCAGAAACCAATTATAAAATAACCCCAGAACAACTGCGTCAAGCCATTACTACTAAAACCAAATTATTGGTACTCAATTCTCCTTCCAACCCCACAGGAAGCGTTTATCAACCTGAAGAAATTAAAGCCTTAGCTCAAGTTATTGTCAACCATAATTTATGGGTCGTTTCTGATGAAATTTACGAGAAAATTCTCTATGATGACACAGAACACATTAGTATCGGCTCTCTAGGAGAAGACATATTTCAACGCACCATTATTAGTAATGGATTTGCCAAAAGTTACTCCATGACAGGATGGCGGATTGGTTATTTAGCCGGTTCTAGGGAATTAATTAAAGCCGTTAGTACCATCCAAAGCCATAGCACCTCTAATGTTTGTACCTTTGCTCAGTACGGAGCCATTGCTGCTTTAGAAAGCCCAGAATCCCCTCAATGTCTGCAAACAATGCTCCAAGCCTTTACCCAACGTCGTCAAGTCATTTTAGAGAGAATTAGAGCCATTCCTCAACTCAGTTGTCCGACCCCAATGGGAGCTTTTTACGTCTTCATTGATATTAGCAAAACTGGACTCAATTCCCTAGAATTTTGCGATGGTTTATTAGAAAAACAACAAGTCGCTGCCATTCCAGGGAAAGCCTTTGGGGCTGATAATTGTATTCGTCTTTCTTATGCTACGGATTTAGCATCCATTGAGAAAGGAATGGAGAGAATCGAAAGATTTGTCAATAGATTATAAGACACTGGCAGCCATGAAATACCAAAAAATTTTAGTAGCCTTAGACAATTCTCCCTTAGGAAAAAAGGTGTTTGAGGAAGCTTTATCCATAGCAAAATATAATAACGCAGCCTTAATGTTGTTGAATTGTTTGCCCATAGAAACCCCCTCGACAGCCCCTTACACCAGCCTTTATGAAGGGGAATTTAACGATTTTTCCTACCTCATGCGAGAACAGCTAGAAAGCCAAGCAAGCGAAACCGAAAAGTGGTTAAGGAATTACGGAAAAATCGCCATTAAACAAGGCATTTCCACAGAATGGGACTGGAAAATAGGAGAACCTGGACGCTGGGTACGAGACATAGCTAAAGATTGGCCAGCCGATTTAATTGTCATAGGAAGACGAGGACTGACCGGGGTTTCAGAAATATTTTTAGGCAGTGTGAGTAACTATATTGTTCATCATGCCCCTTGTTCGGTGTTAGTAGTTCAAGAAACAAAAGTTAACTAAAGGCAGTCTGACAGTTTGGCGATCGTTAACTTCCTAACCCATCAATGCAAGTTACTAAAGTTCCTTTGTTTCTGCTCTTCTTTGCCAGTTCTTTGATGGTTCCTATTGCTTCCTCCTCCAAAATTTGTGCAGGGGTGGCCATGGCTGTAGAAGTGAGACCCTTTGGTCAAACTGGTTCTAATGCTAGTAACGGGACTTCTGGACAAAATGGGGAAGATAGCGATAATGTGACTATTTTTGCCGACGGTTCCCCCTTAACCCTTAATTTGGTGGGAGAAGACGGCCAACCAGGGGAACTAGGGAAACCCGGAGAAGACGCTAAATGTCAAAATCAACCCACTGGCGTAAAACATAACCTACAAGCCCCCAGTGGTGGTAGTGGTGGCAATGGAGGCAATGGGGGAGATGGCGGCAATGGAGGGTCTTTAACCGTCTATGCAACGGATTTGTCTCAGCTACAACAAATCTTTGTCAATGCCTCAGGAGGCAAAGGAGGACAACCAGGGCAAGGGGGTCAAGGGGGTCAAGGCTGTCGCTGCAATGAACCCTATTGGACCGTGGAAACCTGTAGCGGTAATCCTGGTGATCCTAACTATCGTTGTACAACCTTAGACTTTCGCTGTCAAGATGGTAAAAATGGGCCGAATGGAGTTGGTGGAGCCTTTGGTAGAGATGGGTTACCTGGTCAATTGACCTTAATTAATTTAGATCAGCCTTTACAACCGGATAAACCGGCTGCTACCGTAACTATGGCTGCATTGAAAGATAAAGGTTATTTATTATCTAAAAATATTTGGGAAACCCGCAATGGGGCATCGGTATTATTCGCCCCAGGTTCGGTCATTGACGATCAATATTTAGCGTTGGTTCAACGTTTAGAACGTTCATTTTTATTGATTTGGAATGCCCCTCAATCCTTTAATCAATTTGCTCAAGAAAAAGTGACTTTAAAATATGAAGAGGATCAGGGAATTAGGGTGAATATTCCCGATGGTATTTGGATAGAAGGAACAACCCAACAACGGAATAATATTACACAATTTATTGTTTATAATGCTATTTACAAAAAAGATGCCACTCGTTTAGAAAGTCAAGGACTCTCCGGAAGAGGACAGGATTTACAATTAACCTTAATTGATGAAGCCGATCAATCCAATTTAATTGCGACCAAGTTTGAGATTACTTATAGTATTACCCGTTCCGATCCTCGCTTTCGTCCTGTGTCTGATTATACAACGAAATATAAAGGAGAAATTTCTGAAGATTTAGTTATTTTGGATGGGGATAAATTTACCCTTGATATTGGTAAGTTACCCATTGAATCTCGATATTTGCGATCAGGTTTGGGGGTAGAAATTAAAATAGTTGCTACCCGAACTTTTGCTGGTTACACCGATCAACAAATCATTACGGTAAGAGATGTTTTAGGCCCGTTTAGGTAAGTCTCATAGCAGTTGGTTTGATAAAATTCTTGATAAGACTAATTCATGATATTGATAAAAGTAGTTATTAATCATGCTCCCCCCTTACCGACTAATTTCTAATATGTTAATATGAGGAAACCTTAAAAAATTGCAGATTCCTTAGTTTGACGGGGAATGTCAGCGAGAGATAAACTCCGTCAAACTTATTGAAAGGGTGTTTTCTTTCTACCAACTGAAAAATTCCTATTATGGCTAAAGCAAATAAGCGGAAAATCTCGACAAAAACCTCAGAAAATGATGAGATAGAATCTCAGGAAGATTTGTTAATTCAACAAGAGAATCATTGGAAAACTTACTCTACTGTCTATGATGAAATCCGAGAAGATTGTCGCCTTGATTCCCTCCACGATTTAAGCAATGTTCATTCTCAGCATCCAGACGGTGATTATCTCTGTGAAGTCGAAGATATCAGTGAAGATTACCTGGACTTTTTGCTAGGATATGAATGAGAACTGGTGAGAGAAAATAGCAGTTTTCTTGTTGTTTCGGTTTTATTTCTATTAGAAAAACAGAGCTAATGTCTAGTTAAGATTAAGCAAGAAGTCAGAAAAAAGAATCAAGTCTTGATTGGCTTTTCTTTCTGACTTCCCTTGAGCTTTTTGATTTAGAGAGAGCAGTTTATTGGGTAGGAAACCCACACCGTAATCTTTGATTCGGTGTTGGTAGTTCACTAATGTAGGTTGAAAAACGCTAACAAGGATTTAACCCGGTCGCGTTTGGCAAAGATTATTATTGAGTTCATTGGATTCCATCACCTGATTTTGGTCATCAACCGTGACACAGATGGTACAATCAGGATCAAAACAGTTCCCTCCTGGACGGGTGGTGACAGTGAAGGTTTCTGAGCTTCCTTGAGCTAAACCAGTGGGGAAATCTTGGAAAACCTCAACCGACTGACCCGGATCAAAAGTGACTCTGGTTCTGAACGCTTCAGCATCGGCCAGACCGACATTGGCGATGGTGACTTCTACCTTCGTCACACAAGTCCCACCACCACCTGGACAGTCCACACTCAAGCTCGATAAATTAATCTCTCTGACAACGAGATCAGCTTGTTCTTTTTGAGAAGGACGATCTTTGAAATTGACTTCAACTAACTTGGGTTGAATGGTTTCAACGTCCATTGTTTGGACTTCTCCTCTAGAGGCTCTGGCTGTATAAATGGACACAACATCTAATTTAACCGGACTGTAGACTACTAAGAAGCCATCGATAAAACCAAAATCAATACAGATCCCCCCTGGTGTGGGACAGAAAAAACCAGCAATTGTCCCACAATCAACCGCAATGGTTTGGTCGGGTTCAATGGTGACTTTTTTAAAGCCACTGATACTCCCTTCATTGGTTGAGTCTCCAGGTCTTTGAGCAACAGCCACCTTATAGGTAATGGTTACTTTTTCGGTGGTGGGGTTGTGAATGTTGATCAGAGTCCGATAAGTTCCTTCGGCTAACTGGGCATCAGGAAATGTGGTTAACAAGGAACAGGTGGTTTTGACGGCATATTGAAACTGTAATCCTGACGTGGCTGCTCTGGCTGGTTCAACTGTCCAGGTAAACAGGGAACTCAAACATAACAGTGTCACAGCCAAGACTGATACCAAGCGAACTAGAATTTGCTTGATCATACAAATTCTCCTCCCTTTGCTTGTAGACATTTCGGCCTTAATGCTATTCTCCAGGTGAAGGTTTCATGACTTCTTCTTTGAAAAACTTTACAAAAAGCTTAAGTGATCAGTTTCTGGCTGGCTCTGCGATCGCCCTTTGCCCTTCCATGATTCTTTCCCCGTCCTACAAGGCAAATAACTTAGGACAATCCTTGAACTGTCATAGTGATTTGTGCTTAAACTTGAGTGGTGCTACTATTAATCTATGACTAGGGAGAATGGTGGATAGGTAGAGAAGAAGAGGTTTTTAATCCATGATTACGGCAATTTCTAGAAAATGGGTTGGTTGAAAATATCAACAGTAACTTCCAAGCGCACTCCATAGTTAATGCAAATAGTCCCCTTAAAATCAGACCATGTTGAAGAAATAGTGCGTCTTTCACTAGAAGCATGGACACCCGTTTTTGCTTCGATCCAAAAGACAATAAATGTTGAGATATATGAAACATTTTATGGTGAAGATTGGCGTGTGAGCCAAAAAGAAGCGGTAGAAAAAGTGTTGGCTGATGAAATGGCAAAGGTGTGGGTTGCTAGAGAAGATAATTCCACTGTAGGGTTCATAGCGGTCAAACTACACCGAGAGGAAAACATGGGGGAAATCTACATGGTAGCTGTGGCTCCTGGTTATCAGAAGCAAGGAATTGGCACGGCTCTTGTGCAATGGGCTTTAGATTGGTTCAAAGAAACTGGGATGTCTATAGCAATGGTTGAAACAGGGGGAGATCCAGGACACGCTCCAGCACGTTACACTTATGAAAAGGTGGGCTTTGAATTATGGCCAGTGGCGAGGTACTTTAAGAAGCTATGATGAAATCCGAGAAGATTGTCGCCAAGATTGCTCTCCACGATTTAGGCAATGTTCATTCTCAGCATCCAGACGGCGATTATCTCTTTGAAGTTGATGATGTCAGTGAAGATTACTTAGATCATCTGCTAGGATATGAATGAGAGATGGTGAGAGAAAATAGCAGTTTTCTTTTTGTTTTAGCTTCTTCCGCAAGAAGCCCCACGCCATAAATACGCTCAAAAAAGCAACATTTTGGCGTGGGATGAATTGCGGGCAATAATTTTGATATAATACAAATAAGCGGTATAAGAGAGAGTAGCCGTGGTGGGCGAACTC
>JASJDD010000087.1 GCA_030065735.1 Crocosphaera sp. | reverse complement strand
GAACATCGAGGTTGGCGCAATCCTTCAAGGATTGGTGGTGTCTAGGTTTTGGACAACGGGGAGTTCGCCCACCACGGCTACTCTCTCTTATACCGCTTATTTGTATTATATCAAAATTATTGCCCGCAAGAAGCTAAAAAGTAATCACACTGCGAATCGATTCGCCTTGGTGCATTAAATCAAAGGCATCATTAATTTTTTCTAAGGGCATAACATGGGTAATTAAATCATCAATATTAATTTTCCCTTCCATATACCAATCGACAATTTTGGGAACATCAGTACGACCTCTGGCCCCACCAAACGCGGTGCCTTTCCAAACCCGTCCGGTGACTAACTGAAACGGGCGCGTCCTAATCTCTTCTCCTGCACCAGCTACCCCAATGATGGTGGCCACACCCCACCCTTTATGACAGCATTCTAAGGCTTGTCGCATCACCTGAACATTGCCAATACATTCAAAACTATAGTCGGCCCCGCCCTTGGTTAGATCAACTAAACAAGTCACAACATCCCCATCTATCTCTTTGGGGTTAACAAAGTGAGTCATGCCAAACTTTTCAGCGAGTTCTCGTTTTTCGGGGTTAATATCTACTCCCACAATCATATCAGCCCCGACCATTTTCGCCCCTTGAATGACGTTTAAACCAATACCACCCAAGCCAAAGACCACCACTTTCGCTCCAGGTTCCACCTTAGCTGTATTAATCACGGCCCCAATACCAGTGGTGACACCACAGCCGATGTAACAAACCTTATCAAAGGGGGCATCTTCCCGTATTTTGGCTAGGGCGATTTCAGGAACCACGGTATAGTTAGCGAAGGTAGACGTTCCCATATAGTGAAAAATTTTCCGGCCATCGAGAGAAAAACGACTGGTGCCATCGGGCATTAACCCCCGGCCTTGGGTGGCGCGTACCGCTTGACAGAGATTGGTTTTCCAGCTTAAACAATATTCACATTGACGACATTCAGGAATGTAGAGAGGAATGACGTGATCCCCTTTTTTAAGACTTTTGACCCCTTCTCCTACCTCCACCACAATGCCAGCTCCTTCATGGCCTAAAATGGCTGGAAATAACCCTTCTGGATCTTTTCCAGAGAGGGTATAAGCATCGGTATGACAAACCCCTGTGGCTTGAATTTCTACTAAAACCTCTCCCTCTTGGGGACCGTCTAGTTGTACGGTTTCGATACTCAGATTTTTTCCGGCTTCAAGGGCGACAGCAGCTTTAACATCCATAGAGAGCATTCCCCTAATCGCTCATTTATAGAACAAAACGTTACAAGACGATAGAATGAGGAGGATTGTTACCTCTTCACCTTGAGTCTGTTATAATCAAACTATAGCACCAACTAAAGCTTTTGTAGAAACTAGACATCTGAGGGAGAACATTCCCCTAAAATAGTGAACTGTACATGGTTGATAGCCAAATTACCAATGGAAACCTGTTGCTTATTTAAGACAACCCCATCGATCATTAACCTTTCAAACGGAACCCCTTTACTCATCTCTGCATGATACCAAGCTAAGCCCATAAAAAACCGTGTGGGATAGGGACCCCCTTCGTAGATATCATCGGGGTTAGATTCCATAGGCAACCAACCCACTCCAGGAATATAAAACTCCAACCAAACATGATTATAATCTGGTTTTAAAGGGATATGGTGGATTAGGGCAGAAGCCGGACATTTGTAACGGCCGACGGTACGACAAGCAATCCCATTTAAACGAAATAAAGCCAGTAATACTCCTACATATTCCCCACAGGACCCCACACCCCGTCTTAGGGCAATATCGGGGGTATCAATATGGGGTTTAATACCGTAGGAAAGGCGATCATAAACGTAATTACGAATACTATAGATTTTTCTGAGCAGGTTGGTTTCTCGTCCCACTGCTTCAACTGCGGCCCGTTGAATAATGTCTGTGTCCATCGCTAGATTATCATTATCTACTAAATAGCGATCGCTGTATTCTGAGGGCATTTCTGGGGGGTTTTCACAGTCACGGGGCGTTAAATTATATTTAATCCCCCATACTTCAATTAAGGCTTTCCAACCGAAAATACAACGGGTGTGTTCGCTTAATGTCTCAAATTTAAACACGGCCACCCGTTGACCATTTTCTATGATTTCGGTAAAAGGTAGGCCAATGGGTTCAACTTTACGAACTTTTTGACGATGGGTTTCGGCCGGTAGGGCAATACGCCATTCTAAATTGTTTAATTGGATGGGATCAAGGGGGGCCAACTCTTCTACATAGGTCATTTCTACCAGATAACCATTGGAAAGGGCATAATGATCATCGGCATAATAGCGAAAGTATAAAGGATGGATAAAGGTTTCAATGCGATAAAGCAATTCATGGTTAGGATCGGCGTTAGGATTATCCCGAATGTAGGGTTCATGATTGACATAGGAGACATATAAGATGTCTTTGTCTGTCTCTGGGTCATGATAAAAGGTTAGGCCGGTGGGACATTCAAAGGGCGTTAATAAACTAAATTGTTGTTTTCCTGTGGCCCGATCTAAACAATAAACAGTTTGTTCTAGGGTATCGCTGACCCATAATTCTTCCCCTTTAATACTAATATTTTCAATGCCAATTCCTGGGGCGTATAAACGGGTAATTTCTGTAGCATTTTCTCGATTAAAAACTAAAATGGTGCCTGATTTTTGGGAGGAAACATAAACCGTTGATTCCCAGATTGCTACACTATTAGCAGGATCGGAAAGTCGGGTAAATAATTCACATTTGAAATCAGGATCATCTAAGTTGCAATAATAGACACTATAACGGGAAGTAAACCACAGTTGATTATCAGCGATCGCTAGTCCTGTGGCCCCGATAAAATCTTCCCAGTGATTTGTATTGAGAATTTTTGTATTATGGGTGATGGGATCAACTTCTAAGAGATAACCATTGCGATTATCTAAGGCATATAATTTATCATTATAGAAAGCGATTCCATGAATTTCTGAGGCAGCAGTGGGGCGAATGGTTGCACCATTAACCTGTTGTTGTGGGGAGACAGATAAAAGGGTATCAGAAATCATGTTTGATGCTTAAGGATGTCTATCAGTGAACAGTTGGCAGTGAACAGTTATCAAGGATTGGTCATGAATTATTCATAATTACCTTCTTCTTCCAGTGTATCAAGTTTAGCAGTATCAACTCTTAAAAAAATGCTTATTTTGAACCAATACTTCTTGTGAAATCTTCTATTTTTATTAAATTTTCGAGTTAAGGAATTCTTCGTATGTTAGACACCAAACCTAAATTCCAATCCTTTGAAGACTATTTAGCTTACGATGACAACAGTGGTAAATGGTATGAATTATTTAATGGAGAGTTAGTTGAAAGGCCTCCAGAATCAGGAATTAATGTGCAAATTGCAATATTTTTAGTCATTCAGTTTTCTCAATTTCTTGATTATCGTCAGATTCGAGGTCAAGGATTAGAATTAGAAGTGAGAGGTGAACCCAGAAACCGTTATCCAGACTTTACCATAATTCGAGAAGAACATATCAATTTATTAGCAAAACGTAATACAATTCGCTTGTTTATGCCGCCTCCTTTATTAGTAGTAGAAATTGTCAGTCCTGGGGAGTTACAACGTCATCGAGACTATATTGCCAAACGCATACAATATGAAGATTGTGGCATTCGGGAGTATTGGATTATTGACCCTGAAGCGCAAACTATATTAATATTAGAATTGCAAGGTAAAACTTATGTTGAAGTAGGAGAATTTTCAGCAGATAACAAAATTATATCTCCTCAATTTCCTTCATTGGATTTATCTGCATCACAGCTTTTTGAGATAAAAAGTTAAACAGAAACAGATGGAAGAACACAGTGAAATAAAACGACGTATTGGTCTCGAACAAGAATTTTTTTTGGTGGACGAAAGCGGAAAATTATGCGATCGCGCCGATGAATTTTTGCAGATTTGCCAAATTTTAGCACAAGATCAAGGGTTTGATACAGGCTATTTTGTGCCGGAATTTGTCAAAAACATGGTAGAAATAAATACACCACCCTGCTATTCTAGTGAAGAATTAGGCAAGGTCTATTTAGAACATCTCCACTTAGCCATCACCGCAGGCCATAAAATGGGGTTGCGACTCTATCCTTTGTCCAGTTATCCGCTTCATATTATGCCGGTGATGCGCGATAAACCAAACTATCATATTCAGGCCCGTACAGTAGGTTATGATCGGTTTTTACACGCCGGAAAATGCACAGGAACCCACCTCCACCTAGAAGTCCCCAAAGGAGTTATCTCTCCAAGAATTGGGGTTGCTTATGAGACCTCATCAGAAGACCGAGAAGAACTCCTGAATATCTATAATTTAGCCACCGCACTAGATTCCGCCTTGATTGCATTAGGACGGGCTTGTCCTTTTTACGAAGGGGAGTCCATTGGCCTCGCATCCCATACCATCCGCTATCGAGGAAGTGAAAGGTTTGCATGGGAAGGGGTGTACACTCACTTGCAACCAGTAGGAGGATTGATGCCCTATGCTGATTGTATCGAAACTTTGGTGGAAAGTCAATTTAGCCGTTTTCACGCTTGGTTACAAGCAATGGAAACAGTGGGTATTAACCGTCAACAGTTCTTTGACGCAGGAGGAAGCTTTCTGAAGTCTGCATGGAACCCTATTCGTCTCAATGGGTTGGGTACTGTCGAAATAAGATGTCTTGATAGTAACTTACCTTCCGTGATTTTAGCGATGATTGCCTTGATTGAAAAAATTAGCCATCGGGTGAGAAAGGAAGGGTTAAAGGTTCGGCCAGCAGAAGGATTAGAGATTTTTCAACAAGACGGAGACAACTTATGGGTTCCCAGTTTTGACTATTTGAATGGAGACTTATTGTATGCTGCGGCCACAGAAGGGGTTAAACATCCTCATGTTAAAGTCTATGTGGATTCCATTTTAGAATTTGCGATCGCTGATGGAGGGGACGGAACACAATATTTAAGCAAACTGAGACAAAAATTAGATCATTATCAAAGTATTGAAAGGGAAATATTGCAAACCTTTAGTTCAACGACAGCCCATTTATCCGAGGAAAAAGGGTTAAGTCTTGTCCTTCATTATTGTGACACATTAGAGGATCAAGTATCCTACTTAAATACAGATTATCCTTTGAAAACATTGGATGAGATTGAATGAAAATCTATGATAGTATTTCCCATAATAGGATGAGCAAACTTAAAGATTAGGGGTTTTAATTAAATAAGTAATTAATCCTCCTACTAAAGTTCCAAATAATGCTAATCCTATTTGTTTCCAGTTCTTAAGTTCTCCTACTCTTTCGGCCATATCAGGTATTTTTTGCGTAGAAAGTTCAATGATTGACATTTTTGCTTTTATTTCAATTTGGTTTTTTTGAAAGTCTTGCCATTCATTTTCTAGCTTAGTCATTCGATTATCAAGGTTCGTCATCTTATTATCAATATTTGTGACTCGATTATCGAGATTGGTCATTCGATTATCAAGACTGGTAATCCGATTATCGATTGTTTTAATGTTGTCATTGATGACAATAATTAAATCTTTGATTTCCTTTATATCTGAGTCGGTGACGGTACTCATATTGCGCCTAATTATATATTTATTATCTATAATAACATATAGTAAATTATCGTTGTTGAGTCATAGCGATGATATTTTCTACTGTCAAGTCTAAAAGATTATCAAGGGTTGGAGGTATTTCGTCTCCAGTAAAAATAAGGGGTAATTCTTGTCTGTCCCAAACCCAAATTTGTTGTCGTTGAATATCAATTAACCAAGCAAGTTGAGTCCCATTAATTAAACAGTGTAATATCTTTTTTTGTAAGTCTAATATATTTTGGTCGGGGGAACGAATTTCTATTAACCAATCTGGTGAACCTTGTAATAGTCCATCATCATTACTAAAGCGATCGCATTTAACAACTACTATATCAGGGACAGGAGAAAAAGGGGGGACAATACACCGCAGTTCTTGAATCGCTTCGTATGTTTTACTTTTATCATTGATTGTGTTAACTAGGTTGCGCTGGAGACGAGAATGAAATAAAGTAGGCATGGGCTTTTGTTTAGCTCGTCCATTGATAAACTCCCACGCAGGACTCCCTTCAATATTAGGTTGTTGAAGAAAAGTATCTAAGGAGTTAGTAATACGAGAAGATTGCATAATTTAGTTATCTCTACCAGCATGAAAAGGTTATGTAATGGGTTTTGATATTATAAGTGAATTAGTTGTGTTTCTGTTTCTAACTGATTCTAGTGTAACTCACCATTGATCATTCAATCATCAAAATATCCCAATATCTAAAATGGTCAAAAGAGATAAATTAATTGAACGTCTGAAAAATAGTCACAATAATGTGACATTTACTGATATTCGTAAATTGTTAGAATTGGAAGGATTTATACTTGATAGAATTAGCGAAAATCATCATATTTTTCAGAAAGCTGACACTATTTTTGTTATTCCAGTACATCGTAATCGAGTTAAATCAGTGTATATTAAAAGAGTAATAGAATTAATTGAAGGAGATTAAACATGAATTATCCTATGGTTATTTATCCCTGTGAAGAAGGCGGTTTTGTTGCTGAAATACCTGCTTTAAAAGGATGCTTAGCACAAGGAGAAACCCTAGAAGATACCTTACAAGAATTAATAATTGTTCGGGAGTTATGGTTAGAAACGGCTCAATAATCTGGACAAAAATTACCTGATATTCAAGAGGCGATCGCTAAAGTTAAAACCCTAAACTAATGTAAATATAACTTTTAAGATTATCAATGACAAGAGGTTAAGTTATGAAGCTGAAAGAATTATTATTAGAAAAACGAGAAGAAATTATCAACATTGCAGCCAAACATGGGGCGTATAATGTTCGGATTTTTGGTTCGGTTGCGAGGGAAGAAGATGATGAAAATAGCGATATTGATTTTTTAATTGATTATGATTTATCTAAAACAAGTTCTTGGTTTCCTATGGGTTTAATTTTAGAGTTAGAGACTTTATTAAAGCATAAAGTTGATATAGCAACAGATGATTCTTTACATTATTTTATCCGTGATAAGGTACTTGAGGAGGCAATTAAGTTATGAAAGATTCTCATATTTATTTAATTCATATTCGAGATTGTTTAGCTAGAATTAAAGATTATACTGTTGAAGGAAAGCAAGTATTTTTTGAGGATTTGAAAACCCAAGATGCTGTGATTAGAAATCTTGAGATAATGAGTGAATCTGTGACTAAGTTACCGTCTCAATGGACGGAAGCTTATCCGGATATGAAATGGGATGAAATTAGAGGTTTGCGTAATCGTTTAGCTCATGAATATCTTAATGTTAATCTTAAGATAATTTGGGATATTATTGAGAACGATTTGCCAAATTTTTAGGCAACGATTGAAGCTATAGCACAACAATTTTGGAATCGTTAATTATTGCTCTTTTAAGATATTTTTAAACTTTTAATCATAATTCAAATCAGTAAAAGGTAAGAACAAACTATCTTCAATTTCTTCTCTCACTTCCCGATTAACATAACATTCACTATTTAAACAATTAACTAATAATTGGTTAGCAGTTAAATATTGATTGAGTAAGTCAATTTGCTCCTGGTTAAAGTTCCATTCATGACCAATATTTCGATATTTAATCATCGCTTCTGTCAGTTCTTTTCTCCAAGTTTCACCATTATTTTTCCACCATTGCTTTTTTTTGTCTTTATCTTCATTACTATCTGGTAATTGTTTTCGCAATTTTTCTAATATTTCTTTTAGTTTTTTATCTAGACAGTTTCGTATAGCTTTGGGGATGGAGCGGTCGAGGGAGCGGTCGAGGGACAGGCCACGGTCGAGGGAGTAGGAGCCAGATAGGGCGCGGAAGCCGGATAGGGAGCGGGAGTAGGAGAGGGCGCGGTTGAGGGTGCGGTCGAGGAAGAGGGCGCGGTTGAGGGAGAGGGCGCGTTCGAGGGCGCGGTTGAGGGAGAGGGCGCGGTTGAGGGAGAGGGAATAGTAAAATTGTCTAATAACTGCGATTTTATGATCTGCTTCCAATGAATTACTTTTATCTCTCACCCAAACTAAATATTCTTGTAATCTTGCTTCATTTGCGAGCAATGTATCAATATTCTGTTTCATCAACAATAATAACTTATCAGCAGGTTCTAATAGAGTTGCTGTTAGTAAAAAAACTTCACGCCATCGCTTTTCGGTCACATGACTCGCTAAATCATTTAAAGCAGTTTCTAACTCATTCGGGTTAGAAATATTAGCAATTTTACGAGCAGTAAAATATTCTTGAAAAGTAAGGTGAGAAAAAGAATAAATTCCCCTTGCTCTTTCCACTAATAAACCATGTTGTGATTCAATCGATTTAAGAACTGCTTGATTATCAATATCTAATTTTGTCTGTTCTTTTGGTGCAGTGGGTAAGTTACAAATATATTCCCCGATATAACTTTCAATAGTTCTTTGTTTAAAGAAATACTGCTTTTTATCAAAGGTTTTAAACGCAATTTGACTCAGTAACCCTTCTTTTCGTTTGGGAGTCAGTTCTTTATACACTTGTTGACGATAAACAATCCCTCGTTTATCATCCCATTTTCGTAATAAAGTATTGGTTGCTCTAGCATATAACTCTGCTCTATCTGAGGGAAAATCACCTGAGTCTTCAAACTCTAAACATAATAGAGTTAATAGCAAAGGATTATTAGCTAATTCTTTGATGGTAGAATTGTTTTCTATCTGTTCTAGAAAATTTTTGGAATAGTCGGGTAACTGTTTAATTTTAAACCAACTGGTCACAAAATTTTTAATTTGTTCGTCATCAAAATCTGCGACTTCGACTTCTGTAAACTGAGTAAAAGTATATTCTTGTGCTGCAATGCGACAAGTAACAGCAAATTTATTCTTATCATAATAGTTATAAATATTTTCAATATTTTTGATTACTCTTTCGCTATCTTCTTCTCGCACTTCATCCAAACCATCTAGTAAAATTAATCCTCTTCCTGCTGTTAATATTATCTCTAATTTTTCAGAAGCATTAGTTATCTTACAATCTTCAAACCATTTAATTATATAAGTTAATAAATCTGGACTATTTTCAGTTTCTGCATATCTTTTTAAAGACATAAAAATGGGGATTTTTGTTGCAGCAAATTCCCCTACATTACACTGTATCGCTAAATATTTAAGAAACGTTGTTTTTCCCACTCCAGGTTTACCTAAAATCATCAATTTATCATATTCATTGACTGCATCTAATCCTAAAACTCTTTGCTGTTTAATATAATTTAACCCAAAGCGATCAAATTCTTCTAAATTAGAATCTTCTAAATCAGGACCTTTTAAAAGCTGATCTAAAAAATTAGGATTTCTGCGACCAATAATTTTTTCTAAAATATTAACTTTAGTATAAATATCATTTAACTCAATAGGTCGAGTCATATCTAATATTCGCATGGTACCGCATTCTTTTTCTACACTATTTTTAATAGATGCACGAATTTCTTCTATGAGTTCATCTATTGCTTTTTTTTGTACCTGAGTTTGATCTGATGTTTCTAATTCAGCAATGTCTTTCCACTCAAGTTTTAAAGCTCCGCAAATAGCAATAAATTTCTTTTTATCAATATTTTTTCCAGCAAAAAACTTATCAAGAGTAGGACGACTACAACCAGACGCACCAGTAATATATTCTTTGGTTTTTCCAGATAATTTAAAAGCTTCCTTAGCTTTTTCTTGTCCTATTTGAGATGCTTTAACTGATCTTCTCATGATTTACTTATACTGTTCAATTTCAATTTGACTACAGACTATAAGTGTATTTTACATAAGTTTTACATAAGTTTTAAACCCAAGTTTTACCATGATAAAAGTTAAATAACTGAAAATGTAAGAGTAACAAAGAAATAACACTAATGAGGTTGAATTATGAATAACTCATTTAATTGGAAAAAATTGAAAAATATTTTTCAGCGTTTCAAGCGATCGCAAACTCCTCTTTCTCAAACAGATAACAACTTAATTCATCAAAACTATCGCAGCGATATCTTATTTATTTTTACACTGTTTGTTTTGACCATTACTTTGTACTTTTGTTGGGGAATTATTAATAACCCCGACGCTAACCCTGAAAATGTTAAATCTGCATTTTCTCTTATTGTCGCAATTGTAAGCGGTTTATTAGGTTTTGTCACAGGAAAAGCTATCAGCTAAATTATTAGTATAGACAGATTTTAGGGTGTATTAACCCAATATAATGCACCAATGTCTATCACATATCATCAATTAACTGGTGGGTTACGACAGATTATAATATCTTAGTTATAATCTAAATTATAGCCGTCTAACCCACCCTACTAATTAACTGCTATGAAAACTTTAAACGACCTCTTTTGAGGTTAAACGACGCATTCGAGTCATGAAATTATTACCTCTTTAATAATTGCATTAGAAGATAGATCAATTGCGTCTGGTTGTAGATACAATTCAATTGCTTCTTTTATATTTTGTAAAGCTTCTTCTTCCGTTTCTCCACAAGAGGTACATCCTGGTAACTCTGGACACCAAACAGCAAAATCTCCTGTTTCTGCATCTTTCTCAAGAATAACACGCCATTTATTCATATTTTTTATCCTACACTTGTTTTGATGTTTCTATTTTAGATTATACTTGAATTAATCAATCTTCTGATTCTTGTTCTCTCCTTAAATCAATGGAGGTTTTATAGTTTAAATATTCTTCATGATAATCTCTATCTTCTAAAAGTTCATCTACTCCTTCTAAATCAAGATTTTTAAGTAATTCTCTGGTCATTCTGATTCCTTTCTTTGTCAATTCAACATAAGTCCTTTTTTTGTAATTATTGCCTTTTGTTTGTGGTTGTTCGAGCAAACCTTGTTCTTCAAGTTTATCTAAAATAGAATACTCTAAACCTATCCAACTTTCTATTCCTGTAAAATTTTCTTTACATCTTTTTTCCTGAGATTGACTTAAAAATTTATTATAATTATCCCAACCTGAGAGATATAAAAAAATCAGATAAATGTGCTTAAGCACTCTATAGTGTTTTAAAAATGATAATTCTCTTTGTTTTTGACGTTCAAAATTATCAATACTATTAATTACTTGATTTCTAGCTTCATATAGAGTCTTTGAAAAGCCACTACTTAATAATAGTTGATCATCACCTGTTAAAGTTCCTTCTGCTAAATATTTGTTATGAAAAATTTTTGAATTAGGGAGTTTGAAGATTTTCAGAATCCAATTGTCTCTTACTTCTTTATCTTCCTTAACTAAAATTTTATTATCGATTAATCTTTGTCTTTCATTTTCTTCTTCTTGCCTTTTTCGTTCTTGTTCTTTTTGTTGTTGCATTTGTTTTTGTTCATAAGCATCATCTGAGATATTCAAATATTGATTAACTTCTATCCAAAACTCATCGGTTTTAGCATATATTTTTTTATCTGTTAAAGACTTTATGAACTCTTCACCGCAAAGTTTAACAGCATTTTTTTTAAGAGGACTTAAATTAGTAGATACTTCAAAATTTTTCTTCGCATTCATAATGAGTTGAAATTTTAATATCATTCAAAAAGTTTCAGTTTAATAATTTTAACGGTTATTATTCTTACTGTGTATTGAGGGGACTCTCTAAGGTAAAATCAAAGAAGAAAGTAAAATTAGAGACTTTTACTTAACATTACCCTTAAAAATTACCACGCGCCTCACACACTATGATAGGAGAGTATTAAATTTTGGTAGTACAACTAGATTCTAAAACCTATGAAGAACGAACCCAGGAAATAGCTAAGGAATTAATCGCCCAAACTCGTGAAAAACGCTCCTTATGGTCGAAAATCGGCGACCAAATGCGTTGGGATGATAAATTATTAGACTTTGCTATGGCTAACCCTGGTTTACGGGTTCAATTGTTCCATTTTATCGACACATTACCCGCTTTACAAAGCAATGCAGAAATTGCTCATCATTTGCAACAATATTTAGGGGATGAATCCGTAGAATTACCTAGCGCATTGAAAGGTATTCTCAACTTCACTGATTATAATTCTCTTCCAGCAAAGATAGCAGCAGAAACCATCAGTAAAGCGGTGCAAACCTTAGCATTCAAGTATATTTCTGGTGAAACGATTCCTCAAGTCATTAAAACTGTTGAACGTCTTAGAAAAGAGAAGATGGGGTTTACTATTGACTTATTAGGGGAAGCAGTTATAACGGAAAGTGAGGCGAAAGCTTATCTTGATAGTTATCTTGATTTAATGGAAAAATTGGCTACAGAGTCAAAAAAATGGTCAAATGTAGGGCAAATAGACCAAGCGGGAGATGAAAACTTATCGAAGGTTCAAGTATCGGTTAAATTAACTGCTTTTTATTCTCAGTTTGATCCTATCGATCCCCAAGGAAGTAAAGAAAAAGTTTGCGATCGCATTCGTATCCTCCTCCGTCGGGCCCAGGAGTTAGGGGTTGCTATCCATTTCGATATGGAACAATATGTTTACAAGGATCTTACCCTATCCATCCTCAAGGAATTATTGTTAGAAGAGGAGTTTCGCAACCGTAGCGATATTGGTGTCACTCTGCAAGCATATTTGAGAGACTCAAAACAAGACTTACACGATCTCATTGCTTGGGCTAAACAACGAGGAAACCCGATTACTATAAGATTAGTAAAAGGAGCGTACTGGGATCAAGAAACCATTACATCTGAGCAAAATCATTGGCCACAACCGGTATATAACCAAAAAGCAGCAACAGATGTTAATTATGAAGAGATGACCCAGTTATTGCTGGAAAATCATCAATATTTATACGCTGCTATTGGTTCCCATAACGTGCGATCGCAAGCAAAGGCGATCGCTATTGCTGAAACCTTAAACGTCCCTTCTCGCGCTTTTGAGATGCAGGTATTGTATGGGATGGGAGATCAGTTAGCTAAAGCATTAGTAAAAACAGGGCATCGTGTACGAGTCTATGCGCCTTATGGTAACTTATTACCAGGAATGGCCTATTTAATCCGTCGTTTATTGGAAAATACGGCTAATAGTTCCTTTTTACGCCAAAATTTAGAAGAAAGACCCATCGAAGAATTGATCGCACCCCCAACAGTTTCGGAAAGGATAGAACGCATGTCACAAAAAGAAAAATTTGTCAATGCTGCTGATACCGATTATTCTAGGGAAGTATTACGAGAAAAAGCACAGCAAGCTTTAGCTAAAGTTAAAGATAGTCTCGGTAAAACCTATTTACCGTTAATTAATGGGGAATATGTCCAAACTGATGTCATTATCGATTCTGTGAACCCATCTAAATCTTCTGAAGTTGTGGGACAAATTGGTTTAATTTCCATTGAACAGGCAGAACAAGCATTAAACGCAGCTAAAGACGCATTTATAGGGTGGAAAAAAACACCCGCTACAGAAAGAGCCAGAATACTACGGAAAGCTGGCGATTTGATGGAAGAACGCCGTCATGAGTTATCAGCTTGGATCTGTGTAGAAGTGGGTAAAATATTGCAACAAGCAGATGCAGAAGTATCCGAAGCGATCGACTTTTGTCGTTATTACGCTGATGAAATGGAACGGTTAGACAACGGTTATAACTACGATGTAGCTGGAGAAACCAACCGTTATCATTATCAACCCAGAGGGATCGCTTTAGTTATTTCCCCGTGGAACTTTCCTTTTGCTATTGCCACAGGAATGACAGTGGCAGCGTTAGTGACAGGAAACTGTACTTTACTAAAGCCAGCCGAAACATCTACCGTTATCGCTGCCAAAATTGCTGAAATATTGGTGGATGCTGGTATTCCTAAAGGAGTATTTCAACTGGTTCCCGGAAAAGGGTCTCAAGTAGGGGCGTATATGGTCAACCATCCTGACGTACATTTGATCGCCTTTACCGGGTCGAGGGAAGTAGGATGTCGTATCTATGCGGATGCAGCTATCTTACAACCCGGACAAAAACATCTCAAGCGAGTGATTGCAGAGATGGGAGGCAAAAACGCTATTATTGTGGATGAAAGTTCAGACCTCGATCAAGCGGTTGCAGGGGCCGTATTTTCTGCTTTTGGGTATACCGGTCAAAAATGTTCCGCAGCCTCCCGTATCATTGTTTTAGACCCCGTTTACGACGCTTTCTTAGAACGGTTTGTAGAAGCCACCAAGTCCCTCAATGTAGGGCCAACGGATGAACCCTCTACCCAAGTGGGTCCTGTGATCGACGCAACGGCACAAAAACGCATTCTAGAGTACATTGAAACCGCAAAACAAGAATCTACCCTCGCCTTGCAAATGGAAGCCCCTGACAACGGTTTTTATGTGGGTCCGACCATCTTTGGGGATGTCTTACCTGACCATACCATCGCCCAAGAAGAGATATTTGGTCCGGTGGTTGCCGTAATGCGAGTTAAGAACTTTGATGAAGCGTTAGCAGTTGCCAATGGAACCGACTATGCTTTAACAGGAGGGTTATATTCCCGCAGTCCCGAACATATTGAACAGGCGCAAAAAGAGTTTGAAGTGGGTAACTTGTACATCAATCGGACGATAACAGGGGCGATCGTTTCCCGTCAACCTTTTGGTGGGTTCAAGTTATCTGGTGTGGGTTCCAAAGCGGGAGGCCCTGACTACTTATTACAGTTCCTCGAACCTCGTCATATTAGCGAGAATATTCAACGTCAAGGGTTTGCACCCATAGAAGGAAACGAGTAATGAAGTCAGAAGTCAGAAATTAGGTTTTTGGCTACATAATAAACTAGTAGGGTGGGCAATGCCCACCTTACCTATTTCTTTTTTAACACTTTCTTACGTTAAATAAGTCAACATGATTACTTATATTGCAACAATTCACAAGGATAATGACAGTGATTATGGTGTGCAATTTTATGACTTTCCTGGCTGTATCAGTGCTGGAGAGAGTATTGAAGAAGCAAAAATAATGGGCAAAGAAGCCTTAACAGGTCATATTGATTTAATGATAGCGGATGGTGATGTTATTCCTAAACCTAGCACTCTTGAAAGTATTTTAAAGGATCAAGATCATCAAGATGCTGTTGCTTTTACAACCGTTGACATATCAGAGGCAAGTTTAAACAATGAAAAGCTATATGTGAAAAATGTGTAAAAAATAAGAATTGCTTCATTTAATTACAGAATTATGATCGAATTTTAAACTAGGGTAATTATGACACTCAAATTAACATCAGCACACATTAAAAAATTTTAAAGTTTGAGTTAGCTAAAATTAGATTCTAATAGAACTAGCTCTATGTAAAGTTTAATTAATTGACCGAAATGGATAGAAAGTGACCAAGTTATAATTTTAAGTGGGAATTGGGGTTAAAAATGTTGAACTTACAGAAAAGTAAAAACAGAATGAGGAG
The DNA here is from genome assembly GCA_030065735.1 of Crocosphaera sp. Lineage (GTDB taxonomy): Bacteria > Cyanobacteriota > Cyanobacteriia > Cyanobacteriales > Microcystaceae > Crocosphaera. Next base: position 4,822 of record JASJDD010000087.1, on the reverse strand, counting down.
AATGAAATTATGCAACTACCAAATATTGGAAAATCTGAAAGCATATTGTCAATGCTAATTCCCGGCACATTTTTATTATTTAATCTAATTATTGGTGTCTATTTTATTGTTTGGAATATACCATGTAATAAAGTTGATGTTTATCAATTCCTAAAAAACAGTGGAGCCTCATTATCTGTTATCGTTTTCCTTTTGCTTGTATGTCTTGGTTATTTATTTGGTGCTATACTTAGATTAATAAAATGTGATATTGTGGACAAATTATCGGGTTGGTGCTTAAAACGTATAGGATATCTTGGAACTGGTCAGGAGTTTCCTTTTGTTAAATTAAAAAAATATCGTCGACACTTAGGAAGTTTCCCCTATCTTAACTACCTAAAAACTAGGTGCGCCAAAGACTATCCTGAAGCACAAAATTTTTATAATTCTACTTGGGGATCACAAAACAATAATGAAAAGAGAGAGAAATCTTTTTTTAATTTTTGTAAAGTAATTTTAATCTCCGTCAATGAGACTTTAGCAAAAGAATGTTATGCAGCAGAAGCACTTAATAGATATCTTGCTAGTATGTTTTACGGTATTTTTATTTCTTTTTTCATTATTTTGTCTATACTAATTAAATTTGTAATAACTCAACAAATATTTTCTTTTAAGGAATTATCAGTAACCTTGTTATTAGTTGAGATTATTTATGTTGCTTCAGCATGGCTAATATTAAGCGCTTACCGATTTATCCGAATGAAGGAAGTAGAAACAGTATTTGCAGCAACATTTGCCTTTAGAGAAAAATTTGGAACCTAACTTAGAATCATGGTTATTAATTGCAAGATGAAAGGAATTAATCTTCATTAATGATTTGACTAACTGATTCATAATCTAACTCATCTAATCCATCTTCGTAAATGCTGGCTGAAAATTCACGAATAATTTGACGGCGTTTTGCATCTCTTTGTTCTTTGTATGTGAGTAAATCTTTTACTAATACTTTTCTACAGTTGCCAATTTTAGTGAAAGGAAGTTCATCATTTTCTAGGAGTTTCACTAAGTAGGGTTCTGAAACATTCAGAAATTCCGCAGCTTGTAGCGTTGTTAGGAAAGTGTCATGAGAAACAATTTGAATCTGTTGTGATGCTTCCTCTTTTGATACAAGAAGATTAGCATTTTGATTGTTTGAATTTTTTTTCATCGCTAACAATTAATTTACACTGATAATATGCCTAAGTGATTCTGGGTTTAACTTATGAACCTATTCTATTATAACTCTATTGATTTTACGGTAACATAATATAAGATTCTAACCCAGAAAAATTATAACGCTAAAATTAATATTAGAACACATTTGACGGGAGTTTAACCCATGAACCCAGTGAAAAAGACAGAAATTTATGAAAAAGATTACTATCAATGGACTATAGAACAAGTAACAGCTTTAAGAGAACGAAATTTAGATAATTTAGACTGGGAAAATATTATTGAGGAAATTGAATCTTTGGGACGTAGTGATTATAATGCTGTATCTAGTCTTCTGATGAGACAAATTGAACATCGTCTCAAAATCGACTATACTCCCTTAGAAGAATGTTATAAAAAATGGCAAGTTAAAATACAAGCTTTTAAGATTGGGATAAAACGCAAGATTTCACCCAGTATGAAACCTAAACTTCAAAATGATCTCGAAGAAATCTATCAAGATGCTGTCAGTTTAGTTTCCTTAGAATACGGTATTAATTTACCAGATCAATGTCCTTACACTCTAGACGAATTATTACCTTAGTCTGCGAAAATCGTAATAATGTAACCCATTCAATAATCTTATTATCTAACATTAATCATTTTGTTTACTAACACAATTATTGTTAACTTTTTTAAGAATAGCGATCGCCTTGATTTAACAAAGGCGATCGCATTCAGTACATTCTACATAAATCAACGGTTTTAGAATAAGTTTCAGGTTACAAACCAGCAGAAAACTTGTTCATAGTTTCCGCATTCTCACTCCAAACAGCAGCAATATCAATCGTTCCATTCAAGAAGTTTTGACGACAGGCCCGACGCTGAATTTTACCACTGGCGGTTTTTAACACCGTTCCTGATTTAGCTAAAACAATAGCATAGGTTTGGATTTCGTGTTCTTCTGCAATTTCTTGGCGAATATCTCCCAGTAATTGCTCAAATTCTAACTCTCCGCTTCTTCTTTCTAACTCTTGAACAATGACTAATTGTTCTTCTCCCTCTACTTCAACGGAAAAAGCAGCCCCATAGTCAGATCGAAAAACAGGGTTAAGATGTTGTACAGTCCATTCAAGATCTTGAGGATAATGATTGGTTCCTCGGATAATAATTAAATCTTTCATCCGTCCCGTAATGTAGAGTTCTCCGTCTTTTAAAAACCCTAAATCTCCTGTTCTTAAAAACGGCCCCTCTTGAGTATCCTTGGTATAAGCTTGAAACGTCTCTTCTGTGGCTTCTTTTCGTTGCCAATAACCTTGGGCCATACTGGGGTCAGATACCCAAATTTCTCCCACTTCATCCTCCGCGCAACGGGTCAACGTATCAGGGTTAACGATCGCAACGTTTGTCTCACACACCAACCGTCCACAACTCGCCATAACACGGGTTCCCTTTTCCTGTTGGGGATCAGCTTCAACAATTTTATCCTGTTCCAAGGCAGAAGCATCTAAACAAGCAAATACGGGATGGGTTCCTTTGGGTTTAGTAGATACCAGTAAGGTATATTCTGCTAACCCATAAGCAGGGGCAAAAGTTTCCCAGCGAAACCCACAAGGGGAAAAGGTTTCCACAAAATTCATCATTACCCTGGGGTTAATGGGTTCTGCTGCGTTTCCGGCTGCTTCCCAGCTACTTAGATCCAGTTGTGGGATATCTTTGCTTCTTAAGCGACGTAAACAAAGATCATAAGCGAAGTTGGGGGCTTGAGAATGGGTGACTTTGTACTTTGTGATGTTCTTTAACCATTGAATGGGACGCTTAATAAAGGAAAAAGGGGACATTAAATAACAAGGAGTTCCATTGTACAGAGGAACCGTTATCCCTTCCACTAAGCCATAATCATGAAAATAGGGCATCCATGTATGAGTAATACTCTTTTCATCGTAGCCACAAGCCCGTTGTAAATAGTGGGCATGGTGCATTAAATTGAAGTGAGATAGCATGACACCTTTGGGGGTAGAAGTCGACCCAGAAGTATATTGTAAGTAAGCCAATTCATCTTTATCTACCTGGGGATCTTCCCAACCCTCAGCCAACGATAAATCTACTGTAGCGGTGTCGATCCACTTCATTTGGTCAAATTCAGGAAATTCCCCTTTAACCTCTTCTACAAGGGATAAAATAGCTTCTGTGGTTAACGCAAAGGTAGCATTTGCATCCTTAACAATAGCTCGTAAACGGGGTAAAGTCCGTTTTAATCTTCCTGACTCCGGTGGAGGGACGGGAATGGCAATAACACCCGCATATAAACAGCCACAAAAGGCTGCGATCACCTCTAACCCTTGGGGATATAACAATAATGCCCTTTCCCCTCTGGCTTGATATTTTTGTAGTAAAGTAGCGATCGCTTTAGCTTGTCGATCTAGTTCTCCGTAGGTTAGGGGTGGTGTTTCTCGTTTTCCGTCTATTAAAAAAGTATAGGCATGACCGTTGGGGGTTTGCTGAGCCCTCAGACGTAATAATTCTATTAGGGTGGTGGGGATGGTTAAAGATTTTTCTAAGCTTTGAGTCATGGTTATCTTTGAAGAAGGAGTCAGGAGATCCAAGGATAATTGAGGTTCAATATATCAAGAAACTGTACCAATTCTAAAGGAAATCTTCATATTGGCAAGGTCTCCATTAGAGATAACGGAGATGGGGGACTGGGAGATAGGGGAGATGGGGAGACAAGGGAGCAAGATATAAGATATATATTAATATTCTTCCTAGTCTTCCCACACTCCCCACCCTTCCCACACTCAAGATCACCTTCTCACCCCGTCACCCCGTTACCCTATCACTCCCCACCCTCCCTATCACTAAAAGGGAAGACGAGGAACGTTGCTGACAAATCCTTCAATATTCTGATAAATTTCTGCTAGGCGATCGCCGTCTACATGAATTTCTTCGGTAGGATAGTTTTCAAGTATTTCAATTAATCTTATATTTTTATCTGATAAAGCCGAAGTAACTAAAGCCCCTCTCAAGGATTCTCTGTTAGCCCGTTTTGAGGGGGTATGAATGACTTCACCAACGGGATCTAAGACCATATTTCCTGCAAAACTATTGAGAACTTTTGATAAGAAAACAGGATCAACGTCCACATTATTGTTTAATAATGCTCTTAATTCTTCTGGCTCTTTATTGGCTAATTTAAGATAAGATTTGAGGGATCTTGAGGCTTCTCCTGTATTAGCTAATTGACTTAATTCTTCAACGGAGACAGATTCCCGTAAAATACTATATTTCAAGACAACTCTTTCCGCAGCTTGAACGGGTACTTTAGCAGAAAATAGACCTAATATTGTCAATAGTAAGCTAAAAATAAGCTGGGATTTGTTAAAAGGATTTTTACTTTGTTTTATCATAATCAGTAATGCTAGTGTTCTATAACTATATTTATTATAAAAGATCCATTTAACTGATTTTACAAAGGGTTTTGTAGAGTGGGAAAAGTTCTCCAGTTTATGGGTAATTGAAATAAATCTCTAAGAGACTGTTTATAAATAGAATCTTAAGACGGTAGGGTGGGCAAGTTAAAGACTTATCTAAACTAACTTCATCCTTGGAAACCTTGCCCACCCTACAAAATTCGTTGTTATTATTTCTTTAG